>JACOTK010000183.1 GCA_016178435.1 Actinomycetota bacterium | reverse complement strand
GGCAGCGCTGCTGGCGGCGGTGCCGGCGGCACGTCGCATGCGAAGGCATGGACCGTGAGTGGCGCCGTGGTCGTGGCCGAGGTGGGGCGTGACGTGGTGCAGGTCAGCGGGACCGACGCGGCAACCTATCTGCAGGGACAGCTGAGCCAGGACATCACGGCGTTGGCGATGGGGGAGTCGGCCTTCTCGCTCCTGCTGGCGCCCCAGGGCAAGGTGGAGGCGTACCTTCGGGTGACCCGCACGACCGAGGACTCCTTCCTTCTCGACGTGGACGCGGGATGGGCCGAGGCCGTGGTGGCACGATTGGAGCGCTTCAAGCTGCGGGTGAAGTGCACGATCGAGGTGCTCGACGACTGGCTTGCATTGGCCGTTCGCACACCAGATCCCGACGAGCGACGCGAGGCAGTACGTGTCTGGGCCCGTGGTCATGGCCTGTGGCCTGTCGTGGCGGAGCTACCCGATGGCGGGGGTCTCGACGTGCTCGGTCCCCGAGAGGCACTGCGGTCGGCGATGGCCGACGGGGCGGACGACCCGGGTCTGGGGCCGACCGTGACACGCCTCGACCCGTCGGACTACGAGGCGATGCGCATCGAGGGGGGTGTCCCTCGCATGGGGACCGAGCTCACAACCTCGACGATCCCGGCCGAGGCGGGCATCGTGGATCGTTCGGCGAGCTTCACCAAGGGTTGTTACACCGGCCAGGAGCTCGTGGCCCGCCTTGATGCCCGGGGCAACAAGGTGCCGCGCCTGTTGCGTCTGGCGATCATCGAGGCCGATGCGCCTCACGGGTCCCTTCCCGACGTCGGGTCCGCAGTCCTGGTCGACAACCACGAGGTCGGTCGGCTGACGAGCGTCGCGTGGTCATCGGGGCGTGCCGCCGGCGTTGCGTTGGCCTATGTTCGCCGGGAGGTCGAGGTGCCCGCCGAGGCCACGGTGGTCCGTTCCGACCTCACGGGGGAGCGATGGAAGGCGCGAGTGGAGCGGTGCACGCCCGGCGATTGAGATCGGTCTCGGCGAGGTCGTCTCTCGTGACGCTCGTCCTCGTCGCGGTTGGGTCGGCCCTGCTCGGCGGTTGCCGGACGCCTGAGGGATATGCGCCGCTGCCCGTCCCGGACAAAGCCGATGTGGCTCTCACGACGCCGACAACCCAGGCGCCGGACTATGCCGCGGTCGAGCTTGTGCATGCTCGTGGGACCACGACCACCAGTCCGCCGGTGCTTGCCCCGGGCACGGCGCACCTCCGCGGCGTGGTCAACGGGCCGAACGGGCCTGTCGCCGGCGCCGTGGTGGGGATCGAGCGTCTGGTGGGCGATGTCGTGCTGTCGGGATTCGTCAACGCAGGAGCCGATGGCTCGTGGGAGGCTGCCAACATCGTCGGGGGTCGCTACCGGGTGCGGGCGTGGCTCGTTCCCGATCTTGCCCAGTCCGAACCGCAGCTCCTCTTTGTTCCCTCGACGGGCGATGGCTTGGCCCCGTTGGAGCTGCGGGTCGAACCGATCGGTCAACTGACCGCGGAAGCGCTGGTCGCACCCGACCCTCCGGTCGTCAACCAACCGGTCAACCTCGTCGTGCGTCTGACCCGTCACCAGATCGACAGTGACGGCCTTGTCCGGACGATCCCTCAGTCCGGAGCCGCCTGGCGACTGGTCGCCACCGGCAAATGGACCCTGCAGTCAGGAACATCCACGAGCGATTATGCAGGCCGATCAACCTACCGGCTGGTGTGCGGCGCGCCGGGGCCCCAGGCCATCGCGGTGGTGATCAATGACGAGACCTTGCCGCTGCCGGTCCCCGACTGTGTGGCCGCCCCCGGGTCGTCCACGACATCGCTGCCGTCCCCTTCCTCGACCACCGCCCCCGCCACCTCCTCCCCGACGACCGTCGGGCGCTAGCGGTGCGGCCGGCGTGCGTGACGACGAGATGAACGACCGAGGAGCGAACCACTACGAGGTGCTCGGGGTCGGCGTGGGCGCCTCGACCTCGGAGATCCACAGGGCCTACGTCCGACTCGCCCGCCTGCACCACCCTGACTTTTTCGTCTCGGCCGAGCCACCCAGGCGGGCGGAGGCCGAGACCCGCATGCGCCGGGTCAATGTGGCATGGAGCATCTTGGGTGATGCGGCCATGCGGCGGACCTACGACGAGTCGATCGGTCTGCGCAACGCTGTGGCGGCCGACACGAACACGCCGTTTCGTCCCTTCGACACCGACGATGACGATCCCGATCCGCTGACCCTGCCCGACATCCCTTATCGCAGCGAGCCCGAGGAGGTTCTGGCGCGACGGGGATTCGCCAGGATGCTTGCGCCGGTTGCCCTTGCCCTTGCCGCGTTGCTGGTGACGTTCGCGTTCTTCACGGGGTCCGGGGCCCTGCTCCGGGTCTCGGTGGTGATCTTCGGGCTGGCAGGAGCGGGATTCGTGGCGATGCCCCTGTTCGCGCTGCTTTCCTCGAAACGTGATGAAGGTTGATGGCCTATGCTGCTGCATTCGACACACTCACCTCGGGGGGAACCATGCCCAAGACCGCCATTTTCGCCAAGCTCACCGCCCAGCCGGGCAAGGGTGAGGAGTTGCTTGCAGGCCTGAGCGCCATGCTCGGCCCGGTGCAGGACGAGAAGGGGACGGAGCTCTACGTCCTGCATGTCTCCGAGGGCGAGCCCGACGTCGTTCGCGTGTACGAGGTCTACACCGATGGCGACGCCGTGGCCGCACACATGGGCAGCGAGGCGATGAAGGCCGCCGGCGCCGCGATGGCAGCGGTGATGGGCGCTCCACCGGAGATCACGATGACGACCATCGTCTCGGCCAAGGGCCTCGAGGTCTGAACCATTCACGTCTGAGTCATCCGGGCCATCCGGGTCCGGGCAAGGCCGGCGACCCACCGGCTGCCGGCTAGGCTCCAACAGGTGGCCACCTACCTCGATCGCATCCTTGCTGCGCACCGTGAGGCTGCGGCACGCGATGAGCGCGACCTCGGCTCACTCATCGCCCGCGCCGAAGGGGTTGGTCCTCCGCGTCCGTTTGCCGCAGCCCTCGGCGATGACGAGGGCCTCGCGGTCATCGCCGAGATCAAGCGACGTTCGCCGTCGCGGGGAGACCTGGCCATCGATCTGGTGCCCGGCGAGCTCGCAAGGGCGTACGAGGCCGGAGGAGCGGCATGCCTCTCGGTGCTCACCGACGAGGCCTATTTCGGAGGCTCCCCCGATGATCTCCGCGCGGCGCGGGGGGCCTGTCACCTGCCCGTGCTTCGCAAGGACTTCACGGTCGACGAGCGTGATGTCGTCGACGCCCGCCTCATGGGGGCAGACGCGGTCCTGCTCATCGTCGCGGCGCTCGATGACTTGGACCTGGCACAGTTTCACGAGTTGGCGACCGGCCTGGGGATGGCGGTGCTGGTCGAGGTGCACGACGTCGCCGAGCTCGATCGGGCACTTGCCTGCGGCGCAACGCTCATCGGGGTGAACCAGCGCGACCTCACCACGTTCGAGATCGACCGGACCTTGGCCATCCGCATGGTCCCCTTCTTCCCCAAGGGCGTGATCAAGGTGGCCGAGTCCGGGGTGCGAGGCGCGGAGGACGCGATGGACCTGGCCGCAGCGGGCTATGACGCGGTTCTTGTGGGCGAGTCGCTGGTGACGAGCAGCGACCCCACCTCGACGATCGGAACGCTCCGGGCCGGGGCCGACGAGGGACCGGGGAGCGCCTGAGTGTTTGTCAAGATCTGCGGGATCACCAGCGAGGAGGACGCGCTGTTGGCAATTGCCATGGGCGCCGATGCGGTCGGTTTCGTCTTCGCTCCCTCGCCGCGTCAGATGGCGCCTCAACTCGTCCGCGACATCGTGCGCCGCCTGCCGCCCGAGGTGCTCACGGTCGGTGTCTTTCGTGACGAGTCGACGGCTCGGGTCGTGGAGATCGTGGGCCAGGTGGGCCTTCGGGCCGCCCAGCTTCACGGCCGGGAGACCCCTGAGGAGACTCGATGGGTCAAAGAGCGCGTGCCGGTCGTCTTTCGCGCCTTTGCCGCCGGCGACCCTGCTGTTGGCATGGCCGATCACTACGGTGCGGACGCGATCCTTGTCGATGGTGCGAGCCCGGGCTCGGGTGAGGTCTTCGACTGGGCTCTCGCAGGCGAGACGCCCGGTGGTCTGCGTCTGATCGTCGCCGGCGGGCTCACCCCCGAGAACGTGGTGGCGGCGATCAACAGCGTGCATCCGTGGGGGGTCGACGTGTCGAGCGGCGTCGAGTCCGAGCCTGGACGCAAGGACCCCAGGAAGCTCCGGGCGTTCATCGCCGCCGCACGTTCGACCCAACACAGCCACCCCGAGCGATTGGCCGAGCGTGATCACCCGGACGCGGCCCTGCACGGCAATGAAGGCCCTTACGACTGGCAGGAGGACGATTGACCATGGCCCTTTCCCTCATGGACCAACCGAGCGACGACGGGCGCTTCGGCGACTTCGGCGGGCGCTACGTGCCCGAGTCGCTCATGCCGGCCTGTCACGAGCTCGACGTCGCCTTCCGCTCGGCCTGGGCCGATCCGGCCTTTCGGGCCGAGCTCGACACGCTCCTGACCGAGTACGCCGGTCGCCCGTCACCACTCACCGATGCTCCGAACCTCTCCGAGCGCCTTGGCGTGCGGGTGTTGCTCAAGCGTGACGAGCTGAATCACACCGGCTCGCACAAGATCAACAACGTGCTCGGCCAGGCACTGCTCACCCGTCACATGGGCAAGCGCCGGGTCATCGCCGAGACAGGCGCGGGACAACACGGGGTCGCCACGGCGACGGCGGCGGCGGTCTTCGGCCTCGAATGCGTGGTGTACATGGGCGAGGTCGACGTCGAGCGCCAGGCACTCAACGTCTTTCGCATGAACCTGCTCGGCGCCGAGGTGCGTCCGGTCTCATCAGGGTCCCGCACGCTGAAGGACGCCATCAACGAGGCCATGCGTGACTGGGTGGCATCGGTCGAGATGACGCACTACTGCCTCGGCTCGGTCATGGGTCCCCACCCGTACCCGTGGATGGTGCGCGAGTTCCAACGGGTGATCGGTGACGAGGCCCTTGCCCAGTGCCGGGTCAAGATCGGAGGCGTGCCCGACTTCGTGGTCGCCTGCGTCGGTGGGGGGTCCAATGCCGCCGGCATCTTCGCGGGCTTCGCCGACACCGATTCCCGCCTCATCGGCGTCCAGCCCGACGGCGGTGCCGCCATCGGTCGGGGAACGCCGGGTGTGGTCCACGGCTCGAAGAGCATGCTCCTCCAGGACGAGTTCGGCCAGGTGATCGAGGCCCACTCGGTCTCGGCCGGCCTCGACTACCCGGGTGTGGGCCCCGAACACGCCCATCTCGCCGAGATCGGCCGAGCCGAGTACACCATGGTCTCCGATGCCGAGGTGCTCGAGGCGTTCCAGGTGCTGAGTCGCAGTGAGGGCATCATTCCGGCCCTGGAGCCGGCACATGCCGTTGCCTGGGTGATGCGTGAGGCAGGTCGATCCATTCCCTCGGGCTCGACGGTGCTGATCAACCTGTGCGGTCGGGGCGACAAGGATGCCGCCCAGGTGATGGAGATGTTGAAGCGATGAACCCGTCGGTGGAGACGACATTGCGTGCCCATCGGGACCGGGGAAGGAAGTTGTTGGTCCCGTACGTGACCGGTGGGCTCGGTGACAACTGGGCGTTGGTGCTGCCTGCGCTGGCCGCAGCCGGAGCCGATGCGATCGAGATCGGCATTCCGTTCTCCGATCCGGTGATGGACGGCCCGACCATCCAGGAGGCATCGGCGGCGGCACTGGCCGGGGGAGCGACACCACTGAGCATCTTCGATGACATCACCGGGCTCGACGTGGGCTCGGCGCCACTGATCGTGATGACCTATTACAACATCGCCTTTCACATGGGCGAGCACCGCTTTGCCGCCTCCTTGGCCGGCGCCGGCATCAGTGGCGCCATTCTTCCCGATCTTCCCCTCGAGGAGTCGGTGAGCTGGGAGCGCGAGGCCGCCGCGGCAGGTGTCGAGACGATCCTGCTCGCCGCCCCCGTGACGCCCGACGATCGACTGGCGCAGATCGCCGCCCGATCACGCGGCTTCGTCTATGCCGTGGGCCTGATGGGCGTCACCGGTGAGCGTGCCGGGGTGGCCGTGTCGGCCTCGACCATGGGCAAGCGCCTCAAGGCGGTGACCGACAAGCCCGTGCTGATCGGATTCGGCGTCTCGACGCCGGCCCAGGCCGTCGATGCCTGTGCCGAGGCCGATGGCGTCATCGTGGGCTCGGCCCTGGTGCGCCGGCTGCTCGACGGCGCCGGCCCCGAGGGGGCGGCAAGGTTCATCGGCGAGCTTCGCCGGGCCCTCGACCGGGGCTGAACGAGGGATCAGCGAGCATGGGCGAGGTCTGCGAGCTGTGCGAGGCGGCCCGCATGACCACCTGGCACTACGAGGACGACCGTTGCTGGGTCGCCGACTGCGAGGTCTGCGACGTGCCGATGGTCGTGTGGACACACCACGGCGCCGAACCCCCCGATGTCGAGGTCGCCTACATGCTCGAGCGCCTCGATGAGGTGGCGACCGCTCGTTTCGGCGAGGGCGGCTACAAGGTCGATCGCACGATGCGCCAGATTCCCGACCACTTCCACGCCCACGCAAGGGACCCGTTTTGGTGGTTTCGGCGTTTTGACGGAGGGTAGATACCGTCGTGGGGGTCCGGCACGGAGAGCGTTGATGAAGCCACTGGTTTTTGCCAAATGCTTGACATCAAGGACCCGTTCGACTCGCGTAGACGCAATGTTCAGGGGACCCTCCCCTGTATGACCTGAGGAGGCACATGAATCGTACGGAGCTCATCGAGGCAATCAGCAAGCGCTCTGGCGTAGCAGGCAGTGATGTTGATGCCACACTCAAGGGTCTCTTCGAGGTCGTCGCCGCAACCGTGGCCAAGGGTGACGAGAAGATCACCCTTCCCGGCTTCATCTCCTTCGAGCAGACGCATCGTGCGGCCCGCACCGCTCGCAACCCTCAGACGGGCGCGCCGATCGAGGTGCCGGCGACGAATGCGGTGAAGATCACTGCAGGCTCCAAGCTCAAGGCGATCGCAGCCGGCAAGGAAACTGCCCCGTAGGGAGACCAGCGGTGAGGAACCGGCCCCCTCGTGGTCCGATCGGCTTCCCGCCCGGTCCACGAGGGGCTAGGTTTCCCTCATGCTCGAAGTTGGTCATGCCGCTCCTTCCTTCACCCTGACCGACCAGCACGGTGCGTCGGTCAGCCTCGAGAACCTCAAGGGCCGCAAGGTTCTGGTCTACTTCTACCCCAAGGCCGACACGCCGGGTTGCACGACCCAGGCCTGCGGTCTGCGAGATGCGCTTCCCGAGCTCGGTGATCGTGTCGTGGTGCTGGGCATCAGCCCCGACAAGGAAGCGGCGCTTGCCCGCTTCGACACGAAGTACACCCTGGGCTTCCCGCTGCTCTCCGACCCCGATCATGCAACGGCCGACGCCTATGGCGCCTGGGGCGAGCGCAAGATGTACGGCAAGAGCTACATGGGCATCATCCGCTCGGCATTTCTGATCGACGAGAAGGGCAGGCTGGCGCAGGTCTGGTACAAGATCTCGCCCAAGGACACGCCGATCAAGCTGATCAAGGCCCTGGCAGACTGATCGTGGCGAGCATCGACCCCACGACGCTGATCCCGCATCGTGACCCCTTCCTGCTCATCGACGAGGTCACCGAGCTCGTGGCGGGCCAACGGGGTCGTGGTCTTTGGCGCCTGAGCGGTGACGAGCCCTTCTTCGCCGGGCATTTCCCGGGCATGCCGACCCTGCCGGGTGTGCTCATGATCGAGTCATTGGCCCAACTCGGGGCCTGCGCCGTTCTTGCCGACGAGCGGTTCGCCAAGAAGATTCCGCTCTTCGGTGGCATCGACGGGGCTCGCTTCCGCCGCCAGGTCGGGCCAGGCGACACCCTCGAGCTCGAGGTCGAGCTCGGTCGCCTCTCGGCTCGAGCGGGCAAGGGCCACGGAAAGGCCACGGTCAACGGCGAGGTTGCGTGCGAGGCCGACCTCCTGTTCGTCTTCGCCGACCTGCCGGGCGAGTAGCCGGAGCACAACTCCACCTCTACGAAAAGACCAGAAGCCCGACGAGATGGTAGGCAAGGACTGCCGCCAGGATGGCACATGGCACCAGCAGCGCGTCGGGCTTTCTTCGTGCCACGGCCGTTGATGCAATCAACACCACCATGATCTTGAGGGGAAGCCCTGCCCATCGAACAAGGGGATTCGCCTCAATGGCGTTACCCGATCGCACGGCCAGGGCCGTGAGGGTTGCGTCGGTGATGTTCAGGCCGTTCACGGCAGGAAGAAGCCCTGTAGGCCGGCGCTCAATCGTGGCGAACAACCTGGCGAGAGGCTGAGCGGCCATCCCCAACAGGAGGGGGCCGCTCAGGACGAGGAAGACGGCGATGCCGGCTGCACCCGGCCAGACATTCATGCCCAGGTGGAGCCGGGCAAAGAGGACCGGGAGCAACAGGAGGATCCATCGATCTCGGTGTCGATCAGGAACCGACAATCCAAGCAGGAAGATGGCAGCGAGTACGGTCAACGAAGTTGGATCCTGCCGGACCAAGAAGGACCAGGCCTTCGCGGCGATGATGGCGAGCAGCACCACGAAGAGGACCGCCGTTCGTTCGGCGCCGGTCATGGGACGTAATCGCTTTGATTGATGGGCTACGACCGCGACGGGTAGACAAAGAAGCACGAGCTCGATGATGCCTCCCTTCCAGGGTTGCATCCATCCACCCCCAAAGAGGGCCAGTGGTGGCTCACCGAAGGCGACCGGTCCGAAGATCAGACTCGCGAACGGAAGCATGCAGACCCATCGGCGACCGCCTCGCGCCACCAGGCATGAGGCCACCAGGACTGCGATCACCACGTGAAAGCTCTGTTCGGTGACGATATGATTGTCGACGAGGGGGATTCGGGGGCATGGTTCCTCCGGGAGGTTGCAGAAGTAGCGCGCCTGGATGTTGCGTGCTTCGGTCCCTTTCAGAAGCAGGAGCAGGGTCAGCGAGAGAACGACGACCGCGAGGTTGCCAAACTGCTCAGCGTGGGACCACGGCCCCACCCGACGCCCGATCCACTTTTGTCCTGCGAAAATCTTGACGATGAGCGCCCCGTCGGCCGGTTTGGGACCATTTTGAGCATGGCGCAGGGAAGGCCTACTGTCCCGAGCGTTCGGACTCTTCCTCAAGCACTCAGACGACATG
>JACOTK010000182.1 GCA_016178435.1 Actinomycetota bacterium | reverse complement strand
CTTCTCGCAGAAGCCGAGGTCCTCGATGGTCTCGAGGACGGTGATGGTGAACGAGTCGTAGATCGACGCGTAGTCGATGTCCTTGGGCGTCACGCCTGCCTCGGCGAAGGCTGCCGGACCCGACCACACCGCGCCGGTGTAGGTCAGATCGATGCGGCCGTTGTTCGTGTGCTTGGGCGCCTCACCGTGTCCGAGCACCCGTACGCAGTGACGCTCGAGGTCACGGGCGACCTCGGGGGAGACCACGATCAGCGCGCCGCCACCGTCGGTGATGACACAGCAGTCGAGGCGATGCAGCGGTTCGGCCACCATGGGCGATTCCAGCACCTCGTCGATGGTCAGGACCTTCTGGATGAAGGCGTTGGGGTTGTGCTGCGCATGGGTCGAGGCGGCGACCTTGATCTCGGCAAGCTGTTCGCCGGTCGTGCCGTACTCGTACATGTGGCGCTGCGCGGCGAGGGCGTACATGCTGATGATCGAGGGTCCGAAGGGCAGCTCGAAGCCGGCTTCGGGTGAGCTCATGAACCGGCCCGCCATCGACATCATCTCCTGGGCGCCGTTCGTCCGTGGCTGACCGGCCAGGGTGATGAGCGCCACGCTGCACTTGCCCGCAGCGATTGCGGCGGCCGCGTGACCGACATGGGCGACGTAGGACGAGCCGCCCGTCTCGGTGGTGTCCGCATAGGAGAGCTTGAGCCCGAGGTACTCGGCCATTGACATGGGACCGAACCCCGGGGCGTCACCGGCGCAGAAGTACGCGTCGACGTCCGAGAACGACAGCCCTGCATCGGCGAGAGCGCCGGAGGCGACCTCGGCATGGACCCTTGCCAGGGATTTACCGGGAATTTTCCGGTCCGGATGCTCGTAGGCGCCCGCGATGAAAGCCTTGCCCTTGATGCTCATGGGCGGGGACCCTACCGGGCGCCTGACGAAGGTGCCAGTCCAGGGGGGCTCGATCCCCGGTGGGAGCCCCCTGAGGGTGCTGCGGTGGACGATGTCGGGGCCTCGGCCCCGGGAGCAGTGGCTAGAGAACCTTGACGTTTTGTGCCTGGTCGCCCTTGGGCCCCTGGGTCACCTCGAACTCGACTTGCTGACCTTCCTCGAGCGAGCGATAGCCCGAACCCTCGATGGCGGTGTAGTGCACGAAGAGGTCCGACCCGCCTTCACGGGAGATGAAGCCATAACCCTTTTCGGCGTTGAACCACTTCACGGTGCCGGTCGACATATCAGCCGTCCCCTTTGTCAGATATTGGGGTTCGGCCTTACGCGCGCACCCACTCCAATTGCCATTGCCGGTCTCACGGTAGCACTCCCGCCGACGCCGGGAAGGCGATGTCGCGGTGCCGCGGAGGCCCTGGCGATTTGGGGCAGACTCGGTGCGTTGATTGTCCGCCGTCTCCGTCTCCTGGCGCGAGCACGTTTCGTTCTCGGGCCCAGTCCTGCCGATACGAGGCAGAGCCTTGTCGCGCTCGGCCTGGGCACGATGACCAGTCTTGCAGCGGGTATCGCGCTCGGTCTGATCACCGACACGCTGAGGGACATGCCGGGCCTCCTGGTGCTGGTGCCGGCGGCCATCGGCATGCGGGGCAACATCTTCGGCGCACTCGGCAGTCGTCTCAGCACCTCGATCCACATGGGAACGTTCGGTCTCAGCCGTCGCATCGACACCGTCGTGGGCCAGAACATCCTCGCCTCGATGGTCCTGACGCTGTCGGTGTCGCTCGGTCTGGCGGGCCTCGCCAAGCTGGTGGCGGTTGCGTTCAGCCTGACGGGTTCGATCTCCTTTTGGGAGCTGGTGGTCATCTCGGTCGTGGGGGGCGTGATCTCGTCGTTGATCGTGCTGGTGGCGACGCTCGCGCTGGCCGCGGGTTCGACCCGGTTCGGATGGGACCTCGACAATGTGGCGGCGCCTCTCGTCTCGGCAATCGGTGACGTGATCGGGCTGCCCTCGCTCTGGCTCGCCACCTTGGTGGTGGGTTCGTCCGGCGTCACGACCGCAGCGGGCACCGTGCTCGCGGTGGTGTGCCTGGGGGTCCTGGTGGGCGCGCTGCGATCGGGACTGGTCGATCTGGTCCACATCGTGCGCGAGTCCCTGCCCATCCTGCTCGTGGCGGGAGTGGTGAGTCTGGTGGCAGGCGTGGTGGTGGAGAAGAGGCTCGACTCGTTCACCCAATTTCCTGCGCTCCTGGTGCTCCTGCCCGGTTTTCTCAGCTCCGCCGGCGCGCTGGGGGGAACACTCTCGAGCCGTCTCGCCACCAAGTTGCACCTCGGTCTTGCCGAGGTCTCGGCCATCCCATCCATGGCAGCTCGGCTCGACATCAGCCTCATCGTGTTCCTCGCTCTTCCCGTCTTTCTCGGCAACGCCCTGGTGGCGGAGTTGGCTGCCGGGCTCCTGGACGTGCGGAGCCCGGGGTTGGCCAACATGGTGGCTGCTGCGGTGATCGGCGGGATGTTGGCCATGGTCTTCGTGGTGGTCATCGCGTACTACGGCACCCTCGCCGCCGTGCGACTCGGGGTCGACCCCGACAGCTACGGCATCCCCCTGGTGAGCTCGTCGGTCGACCTCGTCGGCGCCTTCGCCCTCATCCTGGTTGTCGTGGCACTGGGCATCACCTGAGATTCGGCCTACCCTGGAGGCGTTGTGGAAGAACGACCACGAAATTTGAGGACCATGCTCTCGGAGGCGAAGGACACCTCCGAGCTCATGGTCGATCTGGCCTATGCCGCGGTGTACTTCGGTGACCCGCAGATGGCCGAGGAGGTCGAGGAGCTGGAGGATCGGCTCTCCGACCTTGTGCACGACATGCGTGCGCTGTGCGTGCTGGCCGTTCGGTCGCCCCGCGACGCCGACGCCATGGCCTCGGTTCTGCAGGTCATCTCGTCCATCGAGCGCATCGGCAACACCGCGGTCGACATCGCGCACATCATCAGCCATCGCCTGGGCATTCCGAGCGAGTTGATCGCCGATCTCTCCGAGGCCGAGGAGGTGTCGCATCGAGTCCTGATTCGAGAGGGTTCGCACTTTGCGCACCGTGTGCTGGCCGATTTCGAGCTGCCGGTCGCGGTGGGCATGCGGGTGGTGGCGATCCATCGCGAGCGGGACTGGATCACCGACGTCGCGGGCAGCGAGATCCTGGTGCCCGGCGATGTCCTGTTCCTGCACGGGTCGCCCGCCGGCATCGTGCGGCTGCACCAACTTGCCGGCGCCCCGAGCTGGACCCCACCCTCGCCGCCTGAGGAGGTCATCACCACCGATCTCGGGCGGGCGATCGACGTGCTGATCGAGATGAAGAACATCTCGGAGGTCTGCGTGGGTTTGGCCTATTCAGCGCTGGTGCTGCGAGATCTCGGCTTGGCCGCCGAGGTCAATCATCTCGAGGACCGTCTCGACGAGATGAAGGAACGCCTCGAGACGTGGGTGTTGCGTTCGTCATCCGAGTTGATCGACCCTTCGCCGCTTCGCGGGTTGTTGCACCTGGCCCAGGCAGCCGAGGAGCTGGGGGATGCCGCGCAGCAGATGGTGTGGTTGGTGGAGCGCCATGAGCGGGTGCACCCGATCCTCTCGCTGGCGCTCGGGGACGCCGACGAGGTGGTCGTGCGGGTGCCGGTCGGGGAAGGCTCACGAGTGGACGGCGTTCGCCTGGGGGTGCTCCAGCTCGACATCGATCCGGGGTTTCATGTCCTCGCCATCCGTCGGGGTGGACGTTACGTCTACCGGCCCCGTGGCCGCGAGGCGCTTCGCTCCGGTGATGAGATCATCGCCAGTGGTCCGGGTGAGGGCGAGACATTGTTGGCCGAGATGTGCGGGTGGCGTCTGGTCGAGGACGACGAGACCGGACGCGACGCACTGGTGCCGGTGAGCGAGACGAGCGACTCGCGCTGAGCGCTCCGCTCAGAGCCAGTCGTAGCGTTTGAAGATCCGGTAGGCGACAAGGGTGATGGCGGCCATGAGTCCCAGGGCGAACGGGTAGCCGTATGCCCACGAGAGCTCGGGCATGTGCTCGAAGTTCATGCCGTAGATGCCGGCGATCAGGGTGGAGCCGAGCAGGATGGCGCCCCACGAGGTCATGCGCTTCATCACGAGGTTCATGCGATTCGAGATGACCGCGAGGTGCGCGTCCACGGCGTTTCCCAGGAGCTCTCGTTGGCTGTCGATCTGATCGATCGCCCGCAGGAGGTGGTCGAGCACGTCCTGGAGGTGCACCAGGGTCGCTGCGTCGAGAACGCTCACCTCGCCCCGGAGGAGCGCGTTGATCACGTCTCGCAACGGCACGATGGTCCGACGAAAGACCAGCAGCTCGCGACGCAGTCGCAACAGGTCGCCCTGGATGAGCTGCTCATGGGCGCCGTCGGAGCTGAGCACCCGATCCTCGAACGCCTCGACGCGATCCTCGAAGCTGTCGGCCGCGGTGAAGTAGCCGTCGACCAACTCGTCGAGCAGGGTGTAGACCACCATGCCGACGGTGACCTGATCAGAGGGGACTCGCTCGAGACGATCTCGGGCGACATCGGTGGCCCAGTGAACGTCCTGCTCATTTCGCTCCCGAACGGAGATCACCCAGGTGGGACCGATGAAGAGGTCGACCTCGGCCATCTCCAGGGAATACGCAACCAGGAACGCATGGTCGGGAAAGTGATCGAGCTTGGCACGTTGGCCGTGCTTGGTGGCGTCCTCGATGGCCAGGGGGTGGAGCGAGAACGATGCGAGAAGGTGGTCGAGCTCCTCGGGCGTGGGGTCGAGCACATCGACCCACACCCGGGTGTTGCTCTCCGAGGAGGGCGCACGGGCAGGGGTCGCATCCTCCGGACAGGTGGAACCGGAGGGACCGAAGGTGTGGATGGTCATGCTCACCGTCATCAGGGTAGGTGTTTGCGCGTCCTGAGGGCCGGATCGGCCCGGTAGCGTGTGGATGATGAACAGCACTCCTGATCGACGGTGTCTGATGACCGTGCACGCGCATCCCGACGACGAGGCATCCAAGGGCCCGGGGACGGTTGCCAAGGCTCATGACCAGGGCATCCACACGGTGCTCGTGTGTTGCACCGGCGGGGAGCTCGGTGACATCCTGAATCCGGCGATGGACCGTCCCGAGGTCCGCGACCATCTGGCCGAGGTCCGCCGGGATGAGTTGGCCGCATCGGCGGCGATCATCGGCTACGACGAGGTGGTCATGCTGGGCTACCACGACTCGGGGATGGCCGGCTCGCCGTCGAATCACGACCCAAGGTGCTTCGCCCAAGCCGATCCGGATGAGGCGGTCGGCAGGCTGGTGGCGGAGATTCGACGCCATCGTCCCCAGGTGATCGTCACCTATCCCGATGAGCAGTCGGGCTACCCCCACCCGGATCACCTGCGCGTTCACGAGATCAGCGTGGTGGCTTTCGACGCCGCCGCCGATCCGAATGCCTACCCCGATGCCGGGGAGCCCTGGCAGCCGCTCAAGCTGTACTACACGTTGTGGTCGCGCGCTCGCCTCGCAGCGACCCACGAGCGATTTGTCGCGTTGGGCCTGGAGTCACCGTTCACGCCGGAGTGGTTCGAGCGTCCCGATCTCGACCATCGGATCACGACCCAGGTGGACATCACGGGCTACACCGATGTGCGTGGGCGTGCGCTGTTGGCCCATCGCACCCAGGTCGACCCCGAGTCACCGTTCTGGTTCGGTCTTCCCGACGACGAGATGCGGAGCATCCATCCCTACGACGACTACGTGCTGGCTCGGTCGCACGTCGATGCACCGATACCCGAGGCAGATCTGTTCGCCGCCGTGCCGGCGTTCGCCGATCGCTAGATCACCCGCGTCCGCCCACCGGCGTCCGGGGTCGAGACCGGGCTTCGCTGGAGCTCGCGGAGCGCTCGGTAGCCAATGAAGAAAGCTCCCGCACGTTCGGCCATGGCGCGCAGCTCGGCGCCCTTGGTCAGCGCCTCGACGCTCACGCCGCGGTCGGGCCAATGCGGAGCCAGCGAACGAAGCTCGGGGGAGTCGATGGCCGGACGAATGATGATCTCGGTGACTCCCGGGCCAAGCTCGACGAGTGCCGTGCGCATGGCGTCCTCGAGGGTGACGCTTCGCGCCGCGATGACGTGATCGGGGGACACGACTCCTTCCTCCTCGGCGAGGCGGCGGAAGGGGAAGCCTGCGACGCGTTCCTGTGATTGATCCGGAAGGCGCAGTGGGAGGCGGAAGTCGATCGCAAGATCGAGATAGATGTCGAAGAACTCGGGTCGCAGCGCAAGAGCGCCAAGATGGGTGCCGAGAGGGCTGACGTCAAAGCCCCACACGATGGCACGTTCGATCTGCGTACGACACTCCCGGCGGACCTCGTCGAGATCCGCGTGATCCCAGAGCTCCGCAACGGTCCTGGG
>JACOTK010000181.1 GCA_016178435.1 Actinomycetota bacterium | reverse complement strand
TCGAGGCGACCACCGTTCGGTGCCGAGAGGGCGGGGTTCCCCGCGATGGTCAGGAGCGCGCGCGGAGCGCCCGTGCCCGGCGTCTCGATCTCCTCGGCGAGGGCGGCGATCGGCAGCTCGCCGGCCGTCTCGGGCAGCCCGCGCACGCGGCTCCGCCCCTTGCCGAAATGCCCCGTCATGCCGATGCGCGCAGCCGACGCGACGATGTCGGCCACCAGGGGGTCGAGTGGCCTGGAGCGTTCGATGGTGGCGAGCAGGGACTGGTACACGGCCTTGGGCAGGCGTTTTTGCATGTCAGCCTTGGTGAACACGTTGGAGCCGAAGATCGCGCCGGGGGCATCCGATGTGGAGAAGATCTCTCCGGGAGGTTGGTGGCCTTTCACGGCGTCGATCGCATGGAGGCGGGCTGTACTACCACTCATCTCGGGCTCCTTATCCTTCTTCGCATCACGTTGTCTTCGTCATCACGGTTTGTCCACGAACGCCGTGGCCACGGGGCGATCAACCCTCGACATCGCCACGTGCGCGAGCCAACCTACGACCCCTTCATGACGGGAATGTTTCGAGACGATGAGCGTTCGGTGATCGATCCTGATTGCCACCCCGACCAAGGGAAGGGCGTTCGAGCGACCGGCGCCCCGTAGGCGCGGCGAACCGTCAGGCCAACGAGACGTCGGGCCAACGAGACGTCGGGCCAACGAGACGTCGGGCCAACGAAACGTCGGAGCGGTGGAATCAATACCCCGGGGGGTATTATGGACTCTCCTGAAGGAGGAGCCCATGGATCTGCATGTGAAGACCCCGACCAAGCCCGAAGGCCTGATCCGCGACGGAGACGATCATCGGACCGGCCCGGGGGACACCCCTTCATCTCGGGATCGAGGCAACCTGTTGGCGCGGCTGGGGCGTTTCTCGGCCCGACGGCGTCTCCTCGTCGTGCTCGTGTGGCTCGGCGTCACGCTGGTCGCCGGTCCCTTGGCATTGAGCCTGAACGGGGCGATGTCGGGTGCAGGCTGGGAGGCACAGGGCTCGACCGCCCAGGTTGTGCGTGACGAGTTGCGGCGTGACTTCCCCGATGTGGGCGCCGAGTCGGCGATCGTCACCTATACGCAATCGACGCCGATCGCCGATGATCCCAGCGGCCTGGGCAGGCTCGTGGCGGCGTTGGCCGACGTCGCGGTGGCGTCGTCGGTGCTCGACCCGTTGAGCCTGTCATCCTCGCCGGGATCGAGGATGATCTCCCCGGATGGGAAGGTTGCGCTGATTCCGGTGGACCTTGTCGCGGGTACCGACGCCGAGAGGCCCGAAGCGGCCGGAAAGTTGATCGCGGCAGTTCGGGGAGTCTCCTTGCCTTCCGGAGCAAGGGCCGACGTCACCGGTGAGTGGCCGGTATGGAGCGACTTCAATGATCTCAACGAACGGGCATTGCACAAGGCGGAGTTTTTCTCGGCACTTCCGACGATTCTCCTGCTGTTCTTTGCATTCGGCACGGTGATCGCGGCAGGCCTTCCGTTGATGTTGGCTTTGGCCGGAATAGCGGTGGGGTATGCGTCACTGCACCTCCTGACCGGCGTGACCCCGTTGTCGGTGTGGTCGATGAACTTCTCGATGATGATCGGGCTCGCAGTCGGCATCGACTACAGCCTTTTCATCGTGTCCCGCTACCGCGAGGAACGTGAAAGCGGCAGGAATGCCGAGGACGCGATTGCCGCCACGCTGTCGACCGCCGGCAAGGCGGTGTTCCTCTCGGGCATCACCGTCGTCCTCTCACTGGCGGCGGTCTTTGTGGTGCCGGTCATGGTGTTCCGTTCGATGGCGCTTGGCATGATCCTGTCGGTCCTGGCCGTCTCGATTGCCTCCCTGACGTTGTTGCCCGCGATTCTCGTGACGCTTGGTGATCGTGTGCTCGTCGAGAAGGGCGAGCAGGATCCCGATCGTGCGGCTGAAGGCCGTTGGGTCCGTTGGACCGGTCTGGCACTGCGTCGGCCGGCCGCTACCCTTGGCCTTGGTCTTGCCTTGCTGCTCGGTCTCGGCGCTCCGGCGTTCGGCATGCGTCTCGGCATGCCGGGAGCACGTGTCGTCGATCGTGGCGAGTCAAGTCGCGACGGCTACGACACCGTGACCACGGCGTTCGGCCCCGGAGCAGCGGCTCCGTTGTTCGTGACGGTTTCGGCGGGCGTTGCCGAACGCGTCGTCGCCGTCATCTCCGCAGAGCCAAATGTCGCAGACGTCCGGGTCGTCTCGGAGCCCGCCGGCAGCGGTCGCACGGCGGTCCGTGTCACGCCCGGGTCGGCGGTCGACGACCCCGCGACATCAGACCTCATCGGTCGGCTCAGGTCGGTGATGCGCCGAGAGTTTCCCGATGCGCTCGTCGGGGGACCGGCGGCGCAGAACTACGATCTCACTGCCGGTCTTGTCGGACGTGCGCCGATCGCCATCGCCTTGATCATGCTCGTGGCGTTCGTGCTCCTGCTCGTCGTGTTCCGCAGCCTGCCGATCGCGATCATGTCGATCCTCCTGAATCTGGTTGGCGTCGCCGCGAGCTTCGGCTTTGCCACCATGGTGTTCCAGCACGGCTGGGGCGCGAGCCTGCTCGGTATCGAGCACCAGGGCTTCGTCGATGCCTGGGCTCCACTGTTCTTCTTTGCCCTGCTCTTCGGCCTGTCGATGGACTACCAGCTGTTCCTCCTGGCGGCGATCAAGGAACGTTACGAGCAGACCGGTGACGCGGGGCTCGCCGTTCGTGAGGGCATCGCACGCACTGGACGACCCATCACGAACGCAGCCTTGATCATGATCATCGTGTTCATTGCATTCGGTGTGACCGGCCCGATTCCCCCGACCGAGCTCGGCGTCACCTTGGCGTTGGCCATCATGCTCGATGCGACCGTGATCCGCATGATGCTCATGCCCTCCCTGTTGGGCATGTTGGGTGAGCGGGCCTGGTGGGTACCCACCTGGCTGGGCCGGCTTTTGCCGAAGGTGGAGTTCTCACACTGATGTCGGGCGGGTGGCGTCGGGAGGTCAGGGAACAGGTCGGACCGGTGGCTCGGGTTTCGTGAAGCTCCCGGGGTCGTCGGTGAATCTCGCGTGACAGGCGTGGGAGCAGAACCGGTAGATGGTTCCCGCCACATCTTCCGACGCGACCGCATCCGCGGCCACGATGCTCATGCCACAGACCGGGTCGATGACCCGTCCCGGCTCGGCCGCCTCGGCGCCGATCTCCACGACCGGCCCGGTCGGTGTCACGCTTGCCGGAGGCGGAGCCGGAGCCGGAGCAGCGCGCCGATGCCAACGCCGCAGTCGACTCGCGTTCGTGACCACCGACAGGCTGGAGGCGGCCATCGCACCCGCTGCGATCATGGGGCTGAGTTGCAGCTCGATGAAGGGGTAGAGCACGCCGGCGGCGATGGGAATGCCGATGCCGTTGTAGATGAACGCGAGGAAGAGGTT
>JACOTK010000180.1 GCA_016178435.1 Actinomycetota bacterium | reverse complement strand
GGGGGGGCCCGATGTCAAGGATTTGTCAAGGTGCGGATTCGGAACGGTCTGTGCGGTCCCGGTAGATGCTTGACGTTGCGGCTCCGGTAGTCGTGTGACAGAGCCGACGACGGCGTGGTGGCGAGCATGGGGAGCCTCCCAGAACATACGGAAGTACCAGACACCTGCTCCGTACCGATGTCAAGCACTTCCGGACAGACGGGCGCAGAAGTTCTTGACACATCAGTGTCAACGACCGGGATGGACGGAGGCCGGGCCGTCGTCATGGAGCGCGCCGGAGATTCGGACGCCGAGGCGGGACCGTGCACCGGCCGCTGGTCGGCCGTCACCGGGTGCTCCGTGCCCGGTCGCCGCGTGCCCGCAAGTCTGTGAATCGACACCCTCTTGAGCCAGCATCTCGGCGCTGTCCACGAGCTCCTATCGAATGGACTCTCAGCCGGTGGGGGTCACCGGGCTGGGGCCGTCGATACCGAGACGCCGCCGTTCGGATGCGACGATGAGGCGTTCGGCTTCGGCTTCGGAGACGACGCGGTCGACGACTTCGAGGTCAGACACGTCGATGGAGTCGGGGGAGGCGTCCTTGATGGCGCTTCCGCTGACGTACTGCTCGATGACGTGCTGCTTGCCTGCGAGGACAGTGAGCATCCGTTGGTCCACGCTGTCGGCGAGGAGGAGACGATGGACCTGGACCCGCCGGACTTGGCCCATCCGATGGCAGCGTGCGATCGCCTGCGCCTCGGTCGTTGGCTTCCACTGCGGCTCACACAGGATGACGACGGACGCGGCTTGGATGTTCAGGCCGACCCCGCCAGCCTCGATCTGCGCGGTGAGGACCGCCGGGCCGACGTGCGCGGCGAGGGAATCCACCATGCGCTGACGCTCGGCCGCGGGCGTCGCCCCCGACAGCGGCCCATAGACAGCTCCTGGGCACACCAGCGACGCCGCGCCGGTGACGATGTCGAGAACCTCTCGGAAGTAGGAGAAGACGACGACCTTGAGCCCCTCCTCGCTGGCTTCGCCGATGATGTCGACAAGCCGGGCAACCTTCCCGGACCGCTCTGCCGAATCAGGGGTCGTACCGCTCTCGCTGCGCGCCGCGAAGTACGCCGCCCGGCGCATCGTCATGAACGCGCCGGCCGAGACGGCCGCTCGGTAGGCCACGAGGTCGAGCTCCGTCGGGTCGACCCAGTCGAGCGAGGGGATGAGCTCGGGTAGCTCGTCGAGCACGTCGATCTGATTACGACGCAGGTAGGCCGGCGCAACCGCAGCCTGGAATGCCGCAGGCCCGGCGACCCCCGCGGTCGCAGAGACGGTCTGGGCCAGGGCTGGCTGCAGGTGATCCAACAACGCACGGAACTCCTCGACGCGGTTCTCCATGGGAGTTCCCGTCAGGAACAGCGCGCGCTCGGCGGTCGACGCCCATCGGGCAACCGCCTGCGATCGCTGCGTGCTGGGGTTCTTGACGTAGTGGGCCTCGTCTACGACCAAGAGCGGTAGCGACGGCTCTATCTGCGTGATTGACGCACCGTCCCCGTCCGCGCCTGTCGAGGTGAGCGGTTCGAGCCGCCTCAAGGCATCGAACGTGGTGATAGCGACGCCTCCATGACGCTCCCATGCACGACGAGCTGATACACGATCTGCGCCGTGGAGGACGTGCGCCCGCAGCTCCGTGTGTCGTCTGATCTCGCTCCGCCAGTTGGCCACCACGCTGGCGGGGCACACGACGAGGGCTCGATCCTTCCCGGAGGCTCGAAGGTGACACATCACCGCGAGAGCCTCGACCGTCTTGCCCAGCCCCATCTCGTCGCCGAGGATCGTTCTCTGCTGGACGAGGGCGTACTTGGCGCCGAACGCCTGGTAGCCCCGCAGCCCTGCCCTGAGGAACGCTAGGTCGAGGCTCTGCTCGGACACGCGCTGCACGATCTCGGCGGGGAGCTGGCCTCGGTTGGCGGGCGAGTCCGATCCTTCGGAGACCTCGCCGAGAATGCCGAGGAGCTGGGCGGCGTTCTGCTCGTAGTCCGTCCAGACCTCGTCGTCGGAGCGAGGCCGCTCGACCTCCTGTCTCGACGCCACCAGGTGACCTCGGAAGCCGTGCACGGCCGGGTCGGCCAGGAGACCGTCGAGCCTGGCCAAGGCCTCCGCGGCCGAAGCTTTCGCTCCCTTCCGCATCACGGCTCGCTTCAGCCACGAGTTTGCTGATGGCGCTGCCGCGGCGGCGACAGGACCGACCGTTTCGTGCAGCCATGCGATCCACGCCTCGAACTGGTCGCCGGCTCGGGTGGCAAGGTCGTACCGCCGAAGCATCGCGAGGAGCTGCGTCTGGTCCGGGCGGCGGCCGACGACATCGAAGTGCAGCCGTGTCGCTTGCTCGGTGGCCACCTGGACCTGGCGAGCAGCTGCGGTCACCTGCCGAGCTGTGGTCTCGCCGACGCCGTCGACCATCCGAAGACGCCCCTCGCCAGCGGCGAGTATCTGGGCGATCGTCTTGTATCCGGCGCGCTCAAGAGCGCCGAGGCGGAGTCCTTTGGCTGTTTCGCCCAGACGGCTCGCCGGAACCTGCTGCAGCTGTACGAGCGCCGCCTCCCGACGGATGCCGACGATCTGTGCCTGAGCGGCGCCGGCCAGCCCGAGTGGCAAGGCCTGCATGTGGCCGACGGCGGCGCTGAGCGCCTCGTAGTCCGCCAGGACGGCCTTCGCTGACCGATCGATCGCCACCGTCACAGAGTACCGTGACGCTGTGACGGTACTCTGTGACGGTGATTCGGGGAGTCGCGGCTCAAGCCGAGCTGACACACCGCTCGCGTAGGGTTGAACGACAACGATGAGCAGGCACGACGGACACGAGGGGAGGGACAGATCAGATGGCTGGGAACCCGGGGCCCGCGGGCACCAGCGGATCAAGGCTTGAGGACCTGACGGTCGGCGCCGTCGTCCACGGGCTTTCATCGGGCGAGGCCGTCACCGTCGTGGCCACCAAGTGGCACGGTTCGGTCGCCCTCACGCTTACCTGTCGCGACTCGACCGGTCGCGTGAGCGAGCGGGTCCTGTACCGCGAAGACGAAGCCCAGCTTCGGGTCGAGTCCTCGACCAGAGCGTGGTCCTTCGACGCCGATGGAGACCTCTTCCGGCTCGCGGCCGAGGCCCGTCGCATCCAGTTGGCGCACCTCTTCGACCCGATGCTGGCGATATCGCTGTCGCAGGTCGACCCGCTGCCTCACCAGATCCAGGCCGTCTACGGCGAGCTGCTGCCCCGGCAGCCTCTGCGCTACCTGCTCGCCGACGACCCCGGCGCCGGTAAGACGATCATGGCGGGGCTCTACATCAAGGAGCTCATTCTCCGAGGCGACCTCGCGCGCTGCCTGATCGTGACCCCAGGCGGGCTCGTCGGCCAATGGCAAGAGGAGCTCTACGACAAGTTCGACCTGACGTTCGAGATCCTCACCCGTGAAGCAATCGACTCCTCGCTGACCGCCAACCCGTTCGCCGAGAAGAACCTGCTGCTGACTCGGCTTGACCACCTGTCCCGCAACGAGGACCTGCAGGCGAAGCTGGCGGAGACCGACTGGGACCTGATCGTGGTCGACGAGGCCCACCGCATGGCCGCGCACTGGTTCGGCGGTGAGGTCAAGGAGACACGTCGATATCAGCTCGGCAAGCTCCTCGGGGGCATCACCCGCAACCTCCTGCTCATGACGGCCACGCCCCACGCCGGCAAGGAGGAGGACTTTCAGCTCTTCCTCGCCTTGCTCGACGGTGACCGGTTCGAGGGACGGTTCCGCGACGGGGTGCACACGGTCGACGTGTCGGACCTGATGCGGCGGATGATCAAGGAGAAGCTGCTCCGGATGGATGGCCGGCCGCTGTTCCCGGAGCGGATCGCGTCGACCGTGCCGTACCCGCTCTCGCCGCTGGAGCAGGCGCTCTACGACGAGGTCACGCGATACGTCACCGAGGAGATGAACCGCGCCGACCGACTTGCTGCTGAGGGCGAAGGCCGCCGGGGCAACCGGGTCGGCTTCGCTCTCACGGTGCTGCAGCGCCGCTTGGCATCAAGCCCCGAGGCGATCTACCAGTCACTTCGTCGACGGCGGGTGCGCCTGGAGAAGGACCTCGTCGACGCGCGCGACCGGGCTCGCATCGCTTCGCTCCCTCCCGCCGACGTGCGGATAGAGCGACTCCTCGCCGATCTGGAGCGCCCTGCCCGCGGTACTGACGAGGATGACGACTTCGAGGACCGCATCGACGACTTGGCCGAGGACGATCGGGAGGAGGTCGAGGAGGAGCTGGTCGACTCGGCGTCTGCTGCTCGCACGGCGCAGGAGCTCGAGTTCGAGATCCAGACGCTCAGTCGCCTGGAGGAGCTGGCGAACAGCGTTCGCAAGACGGGG
>JACOTK010000179.1 GCA_016178435.1 Actinomycetota bacterium | reverse complement strand
GGTCACTTGCTGTCGAGGACCAGTGGTACCTGACCTGGCCCTCGGTCGTCTGGGCCGGGTTGCGCGTCACCCGAGGGCGTCTCGGGCGCCTGACGCTGCTGGTGGTGGGCGCGGCGATGGGCTCCGCGGTGTGGGCAGCGGTGTTGTGGGGGAATGGAGACCTCTCGAGGATCTATTACGGCACCGACACTCGGGCCCAGGAGCTTCTCATGGGCGCCGGCTTGGCGCTGCTGTTGGCCAAGGTCACCTTTTCCCCGAGGTTGCGATGGTTGTTCGACGCGACGGGCGTCGCTGCGCTGGCAGCGTTGGTCGCCGGCGCCGTGCTTGTTCACGATACGTCCCCCTGGCTCTACCGAGGGGGCCTGTTGGGAACATCACTGGTGGTCGCCACGGTCATCGTCGCCGGCGTCCAGCCGGGACGTGGGGTCGTGAAGGCGACACTGTCGTGGCCCCCGTTCCGATGGCTGGGCAAGATCTCCTACGGCCTGTATCTGTGGCACTGGCCGGTGAACATCGTGCTCACCTCAGAGCTGACCGGCCTCGATTCGTGGGCTCTGTGGGGCGTTCGGCTCGAGGCGAGCCTGATGCTCGCTCTCGCTTCGTACTTCATCGTCGAGCGGCCGGTGCTGCAGATGGCAAGGTTCGCCCGACCACGGGTGAGGCGACGGGTGACGCACTGGTCGTTCGGGGTGACCAGGGCAGCAGTGGCGTCGGGGGCCATGGCGGTGGTCGCCGCGATGGTGGTCGTCGTCCAGAGTCCAACCGGACCGACGAGCACACCCGGGGGTCTGCCGAGCGAGGCGGCGATCGGAACGACGTTGTCGACGATGCTGGCCAGCTCGCCCACCGGGGCGGCGAAGTTCTCTTCCTCGGCCGTTCGCCATACCTTGGACAACACGGCGCCCGACGACACGGCACCCGACGACACGCCCGAGCACCTCAAGGTGCTCATCACGGGGGATTCGGTGGCGTTCACCCTGGGCTTCGGATTTTCGCCGGAGACGGTTGATCCCACGTTGTCGGTCGGCGTCACCGCCATTCTGGGCTGTGGCGTCGTGCCGGGTCAGCCTTATGTCGGCGGACATCCGCATCCCCTCAGCTTCCGTCATTGCGACGGTTGGGAGCAGATTTGGCGTCAGGGCATGAACGACAGCCGCCCTGACGTGGTCGTGATGTTGCTCGGTGCCTGGGAGGTGCTCGACCGCGAGGTCGACGGCCGACTGCTCCGGGTCGGGACACCCGAGTACGCGTCGTATCTGGAGGCTCAGCTCACGACGGCGTTCGACATCGTCACGGCGAACAAGACGCCCGTGGTCCTGTTGACGGCGCCGTGCTACCGCGAGACCGAGGCAAGACTCGGAGGACCGGACAGCGATCGCAACGATCCCGTCAGGGGCGAGTGGTTCAACACGATCATGTTGGGGGTTGCCCGGCGATACGGGAGCTTGGTCAAACCCATCGACTTCGGCGCCTATCTCTGCCCCGGAGGCGAGCCGCGTGAACAGATCAACGGGGTGACCATGCGCTATGACGGCGTCCACTTCACCTCCGAGGGTGGCGCCGAGGTGTGGCGGTGGTTGGCCCCTCAGGTTCACCGTGCCGTCAGGACCCCATTTCGCTCCGGCTGACCTGTGAGCTAACCTCGCTCTGCGTGCGCTGACTGGGGCGCGCGCCGTCCAGTCAGAGGTTGTGCGGTGCGTGGTGGAGGTTGGTCGGGATTGCGTCATTCGACGCGTGGGCTGAAAGCTGTCGGGGTCGTCGTTGGCGCCTTTCTGGTGACAGCGATGCTCTTGGAGGTAGGGGAGCCGACGTATGCGGCCCGCCGGAGCCCGGACCGCCTCATCGCCCGGGCGGTGGACCCGGACACCGGTTCCGGTCCGATAGGCAGTGAGATGGGAGAGGACAACAGTTCGGACCTCACTGCCGAAACGCAGAGCGCCGTATCATCGAGCGCCGTCGCACCATCGAGCACCGTTTCGCCGAATGCAACCGAAACGCAGAGCGCCGCACCGCCGAATGCCACCGCAACGCCGAGCGCCGTATCGCCGAGCGCCGTATCGCCGAGCGCCGTCGGGAAGACCTCGGTGCTTGTGCTCGGAGATTCCCAGGCCTTCACGTTGAGCGATGGGTATGTCCCCATGGGAGACCAGATCGGTCTTGATGTCAGGAATGCAGGCATTCTGGGGTGCGGCGTGGTTCGGGGGCGCCCGATCATCGATGGCGTAGCCCATCCGGACAGCTTTGAGCAGTGCGACGCGTGGGAGCGGACGTGGCGCCAAGCGATGGCGTCGGGGGACGCCGACGTGACGATGGTGTTCATCGGCGCATGGGAGATCCTCGATCGGATCGTGGATGGCCGCCGTTACGCCGTGGGGACCCCGGAGTACGACGCCTACGTGGAGAGCCAACTTACCCGTGCATTCGACATTGCCACCGCCGGCGGCACGCCACTCGTGATGCTCAGCACACCCTGCTACCGCGAGACCAACGCTGCGCTCGGGGGACTCGAGAGCGACAGGAACGATCCTGCTCGGCGCGCATGGTTCAACAACCTGGCGACGAGGGTCTCGGAGCGATACGGCGACGCGATCACCCGCGTGGACATCGGTGAGTTCCTCTGTCCCAACGGCGCCTTTACCGAGCAGATCAACGGTGTCACGATTCGTCCCGACGGCGTCCACTTTGGTAAGGACGGCGCCGGGGAAGTGTGGCACTGGCTCGCTCCCCAGGTCATGCAGGCTGTCGGCCGCCAGACCTGAGAAGCGAGCGCGGCACCCACCTACTTGTTGAAGCTGATCTCCTGGCCGGTGGAGCCGGCATGGAAGCCACTGACGCCCTCCATGGCCAGGCTGCCCATGCGGCTCTGCATGCCGGGTCCCGCTGCGGTGAGTCCCCCGTCGACCACGATCGCCTGACCGGTTACGAACACCGAGTCATCCGAGGACAGGAAGAGCGCAGCTCCGGCGATGTGCTCACCACGGCCGTGATCGGGCCAGGGTTGCGCACTGTCGAGCATGTCGCCGAAGGCCTGCTCGCTGCCACGGTGCAACAGAGGCGTGTTGATCGCCCCGGGGCAGATCGCATTCACGCGAATGCGCCATTTCGCCAACTCGAGCGACGCGGCGCGGGTGAGGTTGATGACCCCGGCCTTCGCAGCCGAATAGGCCTGGGGACCGGCTCCTCCGCTGAGACCGGCGACCGACGCGGTGTTGATGATCGCCCCACCCTCGCCCTGTTCCTTCAGGACCCGAGCACCGTGCTTGATGCCGAGGAACGGTCCCCGGCACATGACCGCAAAGGTTCGGTCCCAATCCTCGACGGTGACCTCCGTGATGGCGCCGAACGCCCCGCCCAGCCCCGCGTTGTTGAACACGATGTCAAGGCGGCCGAAGTCGCTGGTTGCCAGGGCAATCATGGCCTCGACGTCGGATTCAAGGGAGACATCGGTGGGAATGAAGCGCAACCGATCGCCGGCACCCGCCTGTTCCACCTCGATCAGCAGGTCCTTGCCGTTGGGTTCGTTGAGGTCGCCCACCACGACACGGGCACCCTCGTACCGCTACCTTGCCTTCGAGTCTTCCTGACATGTCGTCCCCCTGTTTCCGATACCGGCTTCGTCAAGGGCCTGTTTAGCGCAGAACGTTTGCCGGAGGCCAGAAATTCGCCCGGCGCCGGTGAAATGGGTCAACTCACTTCATCGGCATGCCGATGCATTTGCGTGAACGCCCACATGCGAGGTGGACGAGGAGACGGGACAGCACCGATGGACAGCGTGAGACACGGTGGGAGCGACGTTGACGGTGGGCGGGCTCCCGAGACACCCGAGGCCGTCAACAGCCGACAGAACGCGGGCATGGTCGCGAAGCTGGTCCTCGCGCTGGTGGAGCGTCGTGCCGGCGAGGCAGGCGTTCAGGCTGTTCTGAAGCGCGCCGGGGAGACTCGATCGGCGGAGGAACTGAGCCTCGACGGGACCTGGAGCTCCTACGAGCAGGGCAAGGCGCTTTTCGAGGCGGCAGCGTCGATCCTCGGCGACGCCCACATCGGTCGCGACATCGGCGAAGGGGTCCTGGAGGAGCGCCTGGCGATGGACATGGCTGCGGTGTTGCGGTCGTTCGGCTCGCCCGCTCGGATCATGGAGCAGATCGGCGTGATCGGGAGCAAGTACTCCACGACCTTCAATCTGATACCGGAGGAGGTCGGCGAACAAGACGCCGTGATCACGGCGCGGTCGACACCGGGATTTCCCCCCTACAGGCTGTGGTGCGACTTCACGGTGGGCCTCTTGTCACAGGTGCCGGTGATCTTCGGGTACGGACCGGCGAACATCGTCGAGGAGACCTGTGAGACCGAGGGGGATGACTGTTGTCGATTCCAGGTGTCGTGGAGCCTGGAATCGCCGGCCATGCCCGAACCTGAGCGGCGGATCATCTACCTGGAGCAGCAGTTGCGAGCGCTCCACGCCCGCTTCGAGGCGATGCAGAGGACGACCACGGACCTGATCTCGGCGGAGGACCTCGTGACGCTGTCGGAGCGGATCCTGGACCGTGCCGGGTCCGTGGTGCGTGGACAGCAGTTCCTGCTCACCGTTCGACCGATGCCCGGCGCCGCTGCGGTGGTCTACCACTCCGGGCTCGACGACGAGCGAAGTGCAGCGATTGCCCGCGACCGGGTCGCCGGCCATTCCGAGGGCATTTCCGGCTCCCAGTTGGTGGTGGAGGTTGCGTCGTCGCGCCGGTCGTATGGACATCTCGTCGCGATCCAACCTTTCGGAACCCATTTCCTTGATCAGGAGCGCATCGCGCTGAGCGAGTACGCGAGCCTT
>JACOTK010000178.1 GCA_016178435.1 Actinomycetota bacterium | reverse complement strand
CGATGGCCTGGTCGAGGCGATCGCCGAAGAGCTTGCGGTTTGGCAGGCCCGTGAGCGGGTCGTGGTGGGCGAGTCTTTGGAGCCGCTCCTCGTTGGCAAGGCGCTCGGTGGCATCACGCAGGATCAAGAGATAGCCGGCCGATCGATCGGTGATGGTCGCGAAACCCTCCAGGGTCGTCACCTCGATCTCGAGCACCCTGGACGCTGCGGGCTGTCCGGGTGCACCGGTGTTGTCCGCCGCGGGAATCGACACGCGATGGGGACCGATCGCAGCGGGGTCCCCGAGCGTGCCGGCAAGGGTGGGCAGGAGACGTGCGACATCCACACCGATCAAGTCGCTGTTCTCGATGTTCAGGAGCTCGCAACTCGCAGGGTTGTGGTCGACAACGCGGAGGTAGATGTCGAGGACGATCACGCCGTCGGGCATGTGCTCCACCACGTGGCGACGGGCAACGGGAGCAAGGTCGAGCAACCGTGATCGAAAGAACCCCCAGACCAGGATGGGCCCGGAGATGGCGAGGGCAACCGGCGTCAGGTCGAGGTGTTCCGCTTGTCCGATGCCAAGGTTGTGGATGACGTTGGGAACCCACGGCAGGAGGTAGCCGACTGCAAGCCACGATCGCTGGCGGCGGTATTGGGGGGTGTGTCGAGACAGGGTGATGAGGAACAACACGATCGCGGTCATCGTCAGGACGTTCAGGTAGATGGCGTTGACCCAGAAGAGGGGGCCGGTGGAGACGATGGGGAAGGGCTCCAGTGGTTCTTCGGGGTAGTAGCGGATCAGCTCTCGCGTCGCGGGCAGGGCGAGGATGACCAGCACCAGGACCGGCTCGATGGCGAGGAGGGCCAGCGTTCGACGGGTGATGAGCCGACCTCGTCCGGTGAATCTGAGGGTGAAGACCAGCCAGCTCATCGGCAGGAGCACGACGCCGATGTATTTCACATTGCCCATCGCCTCTTTGAGGGCTGCGTCGTGGGCGATCAACTCGAAGCCGTAGAAGACAGCCCAGATTGCCGAGAAGACGAGGATGGCCGTGAGGCTGTGGCTTGCGACAGCGTGTCGGTGACGCCGCACGTACAGCGCTGCCACCGAACACACCATGCCGCTGAGCAACATGATGATGCCAACTGTCGCGGGACTAAGGGCCATGCGCCGCCTCTCCGGCCGTCGCCGTGTGACGGAGAGTCTACTTTATGCGGTCATCAGGATCATTCGTGCGGGCGAGAGGACTTGAACCTCCAAGGGCCGGAGCCCACCGGGACCTAAACCCGGCGCGTCTGCCAATTCCGCCACGCCCGCAGGACGAGGACTGGTCGGCCCCAGCCTACGGTCTGGGCGACGGAACCCCGAACGGCCGCAAGTGGCCCGCATCTGTGGATTGTGACGCTAACCTTCCCCCAGAACCTGTCGCCTGGAGGACACCAGATGGAGCACGTGATTGCCAACTCGCCTGAGCCGGTCAACAAGGACAACGGCAATGCCTCGCAGTTCGAGGTGTTCAACCGACTGCTGCAGAATCGGATCGTCGTGCTCGGAACCGACGTCGACGACGTCTCGGCCAATCAGATCATCGCGCAGCTTCTCTACCTCGAGGGCCAGGACGACACGAAGGACATCTGGCTGTACATCAACAGTCCCGGTGGGGTGATCACCTCCGGCATGGCGATCTACGACACGATGCAGTTCATCAAGCCCGACGTCGCCACCATCTGCATGGGCCTGGCTGCCTCGATGGGCCAGTTCCTGCTGTGCGCCGGCGCCGCGGGCAAGCGCTACGCCCTTCCCCACGCGCGCATCATGATGCACCAGCCCTCGGGTGGTGTCCGGGGTCAGGCGTCGGACATCGCCATCCAGGCAGAGCAGATCCACTACATCAAGAAGGTCATGGCCGAGCGCATCGCCTTCCATACCGGTCAGACCGCGGAGCAGATCGAGATCGACTCCGAACGCGACCGTTGGTTCACGCCTCAGGACGCCCAGACCTACGGCATCATCGACCACGTCATCTCGAAGCGGGGCCAGTCGGGCTCGTAACCGACCCAGGCCGAGCCTGCTCGTCGGCCCCGGCCGTCGAGCCGCCACTGTCGTACCGGCCGGTCAGACTGGTGAGACATGTACCGAGTCGGCGAGTCCCTCATCCTGAGTCCGAGCGACCTCACGGCCTTTCTGGCCTGCGAGCATCTGGCCGGCCTCGAACGGCTGGTTGCGTTCGGCGAGCTCGAGCGGCCCTCTCGTGAGGATCCCGACGGTGCGTTGCTCGCCAGGCGCGGTGACGATCATGAACGGGCCGAGCTCGCCCGTCTCGAGGCGGTGCAGGGAGCCGTCGTGCGCATCGAGGTCTCGGGCTCATCACCCGAAGCCCTCCGGGCGGACGAGCAAGCCACGCTCGCGGCCATGCGGGCGGGCGCATCGGTGATCTACCAGGCCACGTTCTTCGACGGCACGTGGCGGGGGCACGCCGACTTCCTGTTCCGGGTGGCGACCCCCAGCGAGCTGGGCTCCTGGAGCTACGAGGTGGCCGACACCAAGCTGGCACGGCGGGCAGGAGCGTCGGCTCTGGTGCAGATGGCGTGTTACAGCGAACAGGTCGCTCGTCTCCAGGGAGTGTGGCCGGCGTCGATGACCGTCATCGCGGGCGACGGCATGCACCATCGCTTCCCTGTGGCCGACGTGACCTCCTATGTTCGCTTCGCCAAGGAGCGTCTTGTCGAGGCGGTCACCCGGGGGGACCAGGCCGAGACCTACCCCAACCCCGTGAGCCACTGTCGGCGGTGTCCATGGGAGGAGGTCTGCGACAACCGACGTCGAGTCGATGACCACCTTTCCCTCGTCGCCCGCATACGGGGCGACCAGGTGGTCAAGCTCGAACGAGCGGGCGTCGTGACGATGCGGGAGCTGGCACGATGGCCGTCGGAACGCACCATTCCGGGGATGGGGGCCTTGACCATCGATCGCCTGCGACACCAGGCGCGCCTGCAGGTGGCGGCTCGGGATGACGGCGTGCTGCGCTACGAGTTGTTGGATCTCACCCGGGACGGTCGGCGCGGCCTGGCAGGATTGCCCCTGCCCTCGCCGGGAGATCTGTTCGTCGACTTCGAGGGCGATCCCTGGGTGGGTGAACATGGCCTGGAGTACCTGTTTGGCGTGCTCGAAGGCGCGGGTGGCGCGGGTGATGAGCGCCCGAGCGTGGACGGCTCGGAGGAGGAGCCCCGTTACCTGGCGTTGTGGGCCCACGACGCCGCCGGCGAGAAGGCGGCGTTCGAGGCGTTCGTGGACTGCATCATCGAGCGCCTCGAGGCAGACCCGGCCATGCACGTCTATCACTATGCCCCCTACGAGGTGCAGGCCATGAAGAAGCTCATGAGCCGCTACGCCACTCGTGAGGCAGAGGTCGATCGGCTGCTGCGCGGGGAGGTCATGGTCGACCTCTACCGGGTCGTGACCCAGGGCGTGCGCGTCTCGTTGGAGAGCTACGGTCTCAAGAAGCTGGAGCCCTTCTATTGGCCGCAACGCCAGGGTGCGATCGCCGACGGGGCGGCGAGCGTCGGCGCCTATGAGGAATGGCGTGAGGAGCACGACGACGAGATCCTGCAGGAGCTGCAGGACTACAACGAGCTGGACTGCCGCTCAACCCTCGCTCTTCGTGACTGGCTCGAAACGCTTCGCTGCGAGTTGGAGACGGCGCTGGGAGCGCCGATTCCCCGTTTCGAACCCCGGGCGGAGGAGAAGCCCGGGGACACGATGAATGCCGAGCGTCGAGCCTCGGAGACCACGAGGGAGGACGAGGAGTCCGCCGAGCTTGTGGCGTGTTTGTCGGCAGGTGTTCCGGATGAGGCCGGGGAGCGGGACGGAGGGCAACAAGTCGGTTGGTTGCTGGCTCAACTCGTCGGCTGGCATCGTCGCGAGGCCAAACCGAAGTGGTGGGCCTGGTTCGACCGTCTTCTCAAGTCCGATGAGGAGTTGGTGCTCGACCACGAGTCCATCGGCGAGCTGACCTATGTCGACGAGGTGCTTCCCGACGATGGCGCCCCCGCTGCCCGGTCACGCGTTCACCGCTATGGCTTCGATCCGACCCAGGAGCACAAGGTGTCGCCGGGAGACACACCTTGTGACCCGAGGACCGGAAAGGGCGCAGGGACCGTTGTCGCCCTGGATCAACGGCGCGGGTTCGTCGACCTCAAACGAGCAACGACGAACGCCGCGCCCCACCCGAGCTCGGTGGTCCCGGCAGGCCCGGTGCGCGACGTGGTGCTTCGTCAAGGAGTGGCGCGAGTTGCCCGGTTCGCTGCCGATCACGGGATCGATGCTCCGGGCCCCTACCGGGCAGTTTGCGATGTCATGGCGAGGAAGCCCCCTCGATGCCGTGGCTCCGGCGTCTCCGGCGCCCTGGTAGGGGAGGACGAGTCGGGGAGTGACGCTGCCGTCCGTCTGGCTCCCCGTCTCGACTCCGGCTATCTGGCCGTGCAGGGCCCACCGGGTTCGGGAAAGACCCATACGGGCGCTCGGCTCATCGTCGCTCTGGTGCAGGCGGGCCATCAGGTCGGGATCACGGCGCACAGCCACAAGGCCATCGACAACCTCCTCGACGCGGTGTGTGCCCGGGCCAAGGACGAGGGCGTTACGTTCCGAGCCGTGAGGAAGGTCAACGCTTCGGACCTCGACGTCGAGACGTCGGGGAGTCGGGACCCGTCGGTGCAGGTGGAGGAGAAGAACGAGGTCGTCGAGTCCCTGGTTGCGCAACGTCAGGTCGACGTCGTGGCCGGCACGGCCTGGCTGATGGCTCGGGCGTCAATGGTCGGTGCGCTGCACACCTTGGTGATCGACGAGGCCGGCCAGTTCTCGTTGGCCAACCTGGTCGCGGTGGGGGGCGCTGCGGACAATCTGGTGTTGCTCGGTGATCCCCAACAGCTGGCACAGCCGACCCAGGCCATCCATCCGGTCGGCGCCGACGTGTCGGCTCTGGAGCACATCCTGGCCGGCGCGGCGACCATTCCGCCGGATCGGGGCATCTTTCTCGAGCACAGCTTTCGGATGCACCCCGAGATCTGCGACTTCGTCTCGCATCTTGCCTACGACGGGCGTCTGCAGGCGAACGCGGCCTGCGCCCGCCTGCACATCGAGAGTGGGCCGGGGATGCCGAACGCGGGCTTGGGCTGGGCGCCCGTCACGCACGAGGGCTGCCGTACCCGGTCCTCGGAGGAGGTCGCTGCCGTGGCTGCCATGGTGGATCGCCTTGTCGGATGTCTCTTCACGAGCCGGCAGGGCGACACGCGTCGGTTGACGCCTGGCGACATCATGGTGATAGCGCCCTACAACGCGCAGGTGGCGCTGCTGAGCGAGGGGCTCCCGGCGGGTGTTCGGGTGGGGACCGTCGATCGATTCCAGGGCCAGGAGGCCCCGGTCGTGATCTATTCCCTGGCCGCCTCATCGGCCGAGGACGTGCCCCGGGGTCTCGATTTCCTCTTCAGCCCCAACCGCTTCAACGTCGCCATCTCTCGGGCCCAGGCCCTCGCCATCGTGGTGGGAAGCCCGAAGCTGCTCGCCACCCGCTGTCATCGTCCCGAGCAGCTTCGGCTCGTCAATGCGCTGTGTCGTTTCGTCGAAAAGGCCCACGCCATCGAGATCGGCGTCGAGGAGGTTCAGGCCATCCAGATCGGCATGGTTGACCGACATGCACGCTGAGAGCGAACCTTAGGACTCGAGACAGAACAACTTGATTGCCCTTGTGCCTTCCATGCTGCGGGTTCGAACAGAAATGCCCAAGTTGTTCTGTCTCGAGTCCTTACGGGCGGGCGGCCTCGGCACGGGACCGCAGATCGGTGACCGCGTGGGCGAGGCCTTCGGGGTCCCGGTACAGCGCAGTCCCGGCGACAAGGACGTTTGCCCCCGCCGCGGCCGCACCGGCGATGGTGGCCGGTCCGATGCCGCCGTCGACCTCGAGATCGATCCCGCCCCCCGCTGCGGCAATCCATTCGGCCACCTCGGCGATCTTGGGTTCCATGGAGGCGATGTAGCTCTGGCCCCCGAAGCCCGGGTTGACCGTCATGACCAGCACCATGTCGATCATGTCGAGCAGCGGGCGCACCACCTCGGCGGGCGTGCCCGGGTTGAGCGCGACACCCGAGCGGGCGCCCAGATCACGAATCATGCCCAGCGTGCGGTGCAGGTGACGGGTCGTCTCCGCATGGACGATGATCAACTCGCAGCCGGCCTCGACGAACCGGTTGATCATCGTGTCCGGGTCCTCGATCATGAGGTGTGCCTCGAAGGGAACCGTCACCAACGAACGAACGGAGGCAACGACGTCGGGGCCGAACGTGAGATTCGGCACGAAGCGACCATCCATGATGTCCCACTGGATGCCGTCCACCCCGGCCTTCTCGAGCGCCGCGACCTCCTCGCCGAGCCTGGCGAAGTCGGCGGGCAACACGGAGGGGACGATCTGCAGGGGTCGGGCCATGAACACAGACGATACGCCGTCCGCCCGTATCCTCACGAGGTGACGTCACCCGAAACGAACAGCCCCGAAACGAACAGCCCCGAAACGAACAGCCCCGAAACGAACAGCCCCGAAACGAACAGCCCCGAAACGACCCTGCCGCGCTGGAACAGGCGTGACCTGGTCCCTCCCCGCACGCCGCCCGTCGAGTTGCAGGTCTTCGGTTTTGCGGCAGGGGGAGACGGGCTGGCCCGTGGTGACGACGGCAAGGTGGTGTTCGTGGCGGGAGTCGTTCCCGGCGAGCGGGTGCTTGTCGAGCTGACCGAGACCCGTCGGGACT
>JACOTK010000177.1 GCA_016178435.1 Actinomycetota bacterium | reverse complement strand
GTGGTCTTGCCCACGCCGTTGTGGCCCATGAGGCACACGAGACCCTTCTCGGGAACATCGAGGTTCACCCCGAAGAGCACAGGCGTGTTGCCGTAGGAGGCCGAGACCTGCTCGATGCGCAGCATCACCCGACCGCCATTGGGGCATCGGTGTCGACGTCGTCGCGGCTGCGTCCCAGATAGACCTCCTGAACGGTGGGGTCGGCCTGGACCTCGCTCACGGTGCCCTCACTGAGCAACTTGCCCTCGTGGAGGACGGTCACCTTTCGAGCGAAGCGCCGGAGGAACTCCATGTCGTGCTCGACCACCACCACCGTTCTCTGCTCGGCGACCTCGATCAACAACTCCCCGGTACGTGTGCGCTCCTCCTTGGTCATGCCTGCCACGGGTTCGTCGAGCAGCAGGAGCCTGGGTTGTTGCACGAGCAGCATGGCGATCTCGAGCCATTGCTTTTGACCGTGCGACAGGATGCCCGCCGGCGCCTCGGCGGCCGCATCCAACCCCACCGTGGTCATCGCCTCGGCGACGACATCGTCCACGCCCTTCCGTTGGCGAAGCAGTGACGGCAGGGAACGCCGAAAGCCGGCGGCAAGGTCGACGTTCTCCAGAACGGTCAGTGCGTCGAAAACCGTGGGGGTCTGAAACGTTCGACCCACTCCCATCCGGACGATCTGGTGTTCCCGGCGACCGACGAGCTCGTTGCCCTGGAAGCGGACCGACCCGGTCGTCGGGGGGGTCAAGCCGGTGATGACGTCGAGCAGTGTGGTTTTCCCCGCACCGTTGGGGCCGATGAGGAATCGCAGCTCGCCCTCGTCGACCGTGAGATCGAGGCCGTCGATCGCATGGAAGCCGTCGAAGTCGACCATCAGGTTGGTGATCTCCAGAAGTGCTGTGGTCATGTGACAACTCCTTCGTGGGCAGGCGACTGCGTCGCCGGGGCGGCAATCGACCTGCCGAACACCGTCTGCAGGCGAGTCCTCAGCTTGGACTCGCGGAACTGGGACACCAGACCGGTCATGCCCTTGGGAATGATCATCACCACGATGATGAACAGCGCCCCTTGGAAGTAGACCCACTGAGAGGGGTAGCTCTCGGAGAAGCTGGTCTTGGCATAGTTGACAGCGACAGCCCCGACGACGGCTCCCACCAGCGTGCCGCGCCCACCGATGGCGACCCAGATGATCATCTCGATCGAGGGAACGATGCCCAGCATGGCCGGCGAGATGATGCCGACGATCGGCACGAACAACGCACCGGCCAGGCCTGCCATGCCGGCAGAGATCGCGTAGGCAATGACCTTCACAAGGGCCGGGTCGTAGCCCAGGAATCGTACCCGGTCCTCGCCGTCGCGTGCGGCGATGAGCAGACGCCCGTACCTGCTCTTCACGAGTTGGCGATTGAGCAGGAACATGGCGCCCACCAGGCCGGCGGTGATCATGTAGAGCGGTGATCATGTAGAGCAGCTGTTGGGTGTCGGGATCGGTGAGATCACGACCGAAGAGCTCCCGAATGTTGGTGAGGCCATTGGTCCCGCCCGTGAGGCCCTGTTGGCCGACGAGCAGGATCACGAAGCTCGCGGCCAGAGCCTGGGAGAGGATGGCGAAGTAGGCGCCGCGAATGCGTCGACGGAAGACCAGAAACCCGAGCAGGGTGGCTACCAGGGCGGGCACCAGCACGGCGAGAGGGAGTGCGATCCATGCGTGACGGAAGGGCTTCCAGAGCAACGGGAGTTTCTCGACGCCGCTCCACGACATGAAGTCGGGTAGTCCGCCCCCTGCCTCCTGGAGCTTGAGGTACATGCCCATGCAGTATCCGCCGAGGCCGAAGAACAGGCCGTGGCCCAAGGCCAACATCCCGCCGTAGCCCCAGGCGAGATCGAGACCCAGCGCGACGATGGCAAAGGTGAGGTACTTGGCCATCAGGGAGAGTCGGAAGTCGGACATCAACGCGGGTCCGACGAAGATGACCAGGGCCATCAGGACGAGGAAACCTGTGCGTTGGTACATGGGCCGGGATGCCCGAGCGAGGATGCCGAGGCTGCGCTGCCCGGACGTGTCCGGCGTTGTCCTGTCGACGGTGGCGGGCATCAGGTGAGGGCCCTGCTGCGAAGGACGACGAGGCCCTGGGGGCGGAACTGGAGGAACACGATGATGGTCGCGAACACGATGACCTTGGCGACGCTGGTGGTCGTGCCGTACTCGACGAAGGCGTTCATGACTCCGATGAAAAGTGCGGCGATGACCGCACCTCGCATCTGGCCGAGCCCACCCACGATGACGACCAGGAAGGCATCGACGATGTAGTAGGTGCCCAGGTTGGGGCCGATGGGGCCGATCAGCCCGATGGCCACCCCGGCGATACCCGCCAGGCCCGCGCCGATGAAGAAGGTCAACATGTCCACTCGAGCCGTTGGGATGCCGCTGCAGGCGGCGAGCTGACGGTTCTGCATGACCGCTCGCATGCGTCGACCCTGGGGCAGGCGGGTGAGAAAGAATCCGACGCCCAGCACGGCGGCGATCACGAGGCCCATGATGAAGATGCGGGACCAGGCGAAGCTGAGATCGCCCACTGTCAGCGAACCCTGGAGCCATCCAGGTGCGGAGAGCTGCACGTTCGGAGCACCGAAGAGGTCACGGGCGCCCTGTTGCATCATGAGGCTGATGCCCCAGGTGACGAGCAGGGTGTCCAGTGGGCGACCATAGAGATGACGGATGATCAAACGCTCGAGGATCACCCCGATCGTTCCCGCCGTCAGGAAGGCGACGGGAATGGCGATCAGGAAGGACGTCCCGGCTCGGCCGGCGCCGAACACCTCTTTCTGCAGGACATACGAGGTGTAGGCGCCGGCCATGATCAACTCTCCGTGCGCCATGTTGATGACGCCCATCTGCCCGAAGGTGAAGGTCAACCCGAGGGCGATGAGAAGCAGGATCGAGGCAATGCTCAGACCTGCGAAGAGTTGGAGCCAGAAGACGTCCATGGGTTAGGAGAGGCCCTTCGCCCAGTCGTAGGACTTGAGGTAGGGGTCGGGCTCGATCGGACCCGATGAGGCCCAGACTTCCTTGATGAGCCCATCGGGGAGGATCTCACCGATGCGTGCCGTCTTGGAGATGTGCTGGTTCTCACCGTTCACCGTGACGAGGCCCTCGGGGGCATCGAAGGTCAGGCCCTTCGCTGCCGCCTTGACCTTGGCGACGTCGGTCGATCCGGCCTTCTCGGCCGCCATGGCCCACAGATGGACCGCCACGTAGCCGGCCTCGATCGGGTCGTCGGTGACTCGGTCATCGCCGTACTTCTTCTTGAACGCAGCGACGAACTTCTCGTTGTCGGCGCCCCCGGTCAACTGGTAGTAGTTCCAGGCAACGAGATGACCGGCCAGGTTCTCGGGTCCGATGCCCCGGGTCTCGTCCTCGGCGATGGACACCGATACGGTCGGCATCGACGTCGCGTCGAGACCGGCGGCCTTCAATTGCTTGAAGAAAGCCACGTTCGAATCGCCGTTGAGGGTGTTGAAGACCACATCGGGCTTGGCCGACTTGAGCTTGGTCACGATGGTTCCGTACTCGGTGTGTCCCAGCGGGGTGTACTCCTCGCCCGCCACTTCCATGCCGTTGGCCGCGGCGTAGGCCTTGATGACCTTGTTGGCCGTGCGGGGGAAGACGTAGTCGCTGCCCAAGAGGAACAGTTTCTTCTTCCCCTGCTCCTTGAGGTACTCAAGTGCGGGAACGATCTGCTGGTTGGTCGTTGCGCCGGTGTAGAAGATGTTCGGCGAGGATTCGAGACCCTCGTACTGAACGGGGTACCACAGCAGGGCATTGTTCTTCTCGAACACGGGAAGCATGGCCTTGCGGCTTGCGGAGGTCCACCCGCCGAAGACGGTGGCCACCTTGTCCTCGGAGATCAGCTTCTGGGCCTTCTCGGCGAAGGTCGGCCAGTCGGAGGCGCCGTCTTCGATGACCGGCTCCAGTTGTTTGCCGAGCACGCCGCCGGCCGCATTGATCTCCTTGATGGCCAGCAGCTCCGAATCGCGAACCGACTTCTCGCTGATCGCCATCGTGCCGCTCAGCGAGTGCAACACGCCCACCTTGATGGTGTCGCCGCCGGCCTCGCTCTTCGCCTCGACCTTGGTGTCGTCCGTGGCGGCCTCGTCGTCGTCACCGCAGGCGGCGGTGAACAAGGCCAACCCGAGCACAAGTGCGACAGCGCCTCGTGATCGGCGTGATCGTAATTTCATCCGGTGTTCCTTTCCCTGGGAGTAGATGGAAAGGAACCTAGGCAATCGACATTTCTTCTTTATGACCGAGGATCATGCATCTCATTTCTGTTAGATGACAAATATCTGTCCACGATCCGCGTTACTTGGATCCACATGATGTCCAGCCCGATCGGGTGCGCCTGCCGTGGGCAAATGCCGGATTTGTCGTATTTGGTTCTCACGATCGTCCCAATTCGGTCGATGGGCGCCTGTTGGACGACACGTTTGTGTCACCGAGGAGGAGAGCCCCGATGAGCAGATGGACGATGAGTCGCAGGTTGGCAGCCGGATTCCTGGCGGTTGTGCTCATGTCGATGAGCGTCAGCGCCTTCCTGTTGAACCGCATGGGGCGCATGGACAGCGACACCAAGGTGGTCCTGACGACCTCGGATCGCATCAAGGTGGCGCTGGATGCCCACGAGGCACTCATCGCCCTTGGCCGAGCGGCACTGATCAACATCATCACGGCGAACCCGGCGGTCAGCCTCGAGGACGACACGATGGCCCAGAGGGGAGTGACCGAGACGGAGGCGGCCGTCAAGCGCATGGTGGACGGTGTTGCCAAGCTCAGGTCCTCCGCCTCTGATGATCCGGCGGAGTTGAGGTTGCTCGACCAGCTGTCGGCCAATGCGTCGGAGCTCAAGGCGGTGCTGGCCGAGACGGAAAGCGTGCGGGCCACACAGGGTGGAGTGGCAGCCACCCAGGTGCTGGTTGCCAAGGGGGCCGTCGTCTCGGACAAGGGCCAGGCGCTGCTCGACAAGATGGTGAAGATTGTCGAGGCCTCCCAGACGAAGGCGGCGAAGACGAGCGCCAACTCCTACCACCGGTCTCGTAACCTCTCGTTTCTCCTGAGCGGACTCACGACGCTCCTCGCAGCGTTGATCGCATGGCGGGTGTCGCGCTCGGTGTCGGGTTCGGTCGGTCGTGGGGCCGCATCGGTTTCTACCTCAGCAGGCGATCTGGGCGTGGTCTCGGCGCAGATGAGTGCCAATGCGATGGAGACCGCGATGCAGGCTGATGTCGTCTCCGGCGCCGCCGGTAGGGTGAGCGACAGCGTGCAGACGGTCGCATCCGCGGTCGAGGAGATGACGGCGTCGGTTCGCGAGATCGCCCAGAACGCCGGTGAGGCCTCCAAGGTCGCCGAACAGGCCGTGGAGGTTGCAGAGGCGACCAACGCCACGGTCTCCAAGCTCGGTGTCAGCTCCGCCGAGATCGGCGAGGTCATCGCGGTGATCACCTCGATCGCGGAACAGACCAACCTCCTGGCGCTCAACGCGACCATCGAGGCCGCTCGTG
>JACOTK010000032.1 GCA_016178435.1 Actinomycetota bacterium | reverse complement strand
TGCATCTCCTCCGGGGCCCACAGCCCGGTGACGGCATCGCGATCGATGACCTCAACCGTGCGGGAGGCTTTGTCGGTCTGATCGTGACCGCTCCGGGTCAGGCGCTGCTCGGCGCCTGGGGTGCAGGGTTTCTGCTCATGGCGCTGGGGTTTGCCGGCGGCCTGGCGATCTCGGGTGTCAGCGCGCCAAGTGCGGCGCGATGGACCTGGGCCCGCATCCGGAGAGCCGCTGCCGCCGTGCGCCGAGGTGTCAAGTGGGTGACAACATCGAGCGACGCCGACGACCCCACCGGTGGGCTCGACGACCGTTCGCCCACCAGGGTCGGCGACAACCCGGTGATCGATCTCTCGACCTCACGCCGGGCCGGTGATGGCGATCCCGACATCGGGGCCGAGGATCCAACTGTCGCCACCCGGGACGCGACGGCGGCACTGGCGATCTCGTTGCCGCCGACCTCCTCCGATGAGGATGTCGATGCCCCTGAGGACGGGGTGGCGCTCGCAATCGGCATGGAGAGCGCTCCTGGTTCGAGCGCCTGGGTGCTGCCACCGGTGTCGCTCCTGGCGCGCAGTGAGGTGGCCGAGATCGACGTGGCACTTGTCGAGGAGGGCGGCCGGGCACTGGAGCGGGCGCTGGCGGCACATGGCGTGGAAACGCGCCTGGTCGGCATGACGGTGGGACCGACGGTCACCCGCTACGAGCTCGAGCTCGGTGACGGCGTCAAGGTGGCGCGGGTGACGAGCCTGCACAAGGACATCGCCTACGCAATGGCGTCGCCCGACGTGCGGATCCTTGCGCCGATTCCTGGGCGCTCGGCGATCGGTGTCGAGGTCCCCAATCGTCAACGCCAACTCGTGGCGCTCGGTGACATCCTCACGAGCGAGGAGGCCCGCAAGGCGACGCACCCATGTGAGGTTGCGCTCGGGCGCGACATCGCAGGGCGAGCGGTGATGGCGAACCTGGCCGAGATGCCCCACATCCTCATTGCGGGAGCCACCGGCGCAGGCAAGTCGAGCTGCATCAACAGCTTGTTGACGTCCCTGCTCGTTCGTTCGACACCTGACCAGGTGCGACTCATCCTGGTCGACCCCAAGCGCGTGGAGTTGGGCCAGTACAACCATCTGCCCCACCTCTTGACCGAGGTCGTGGTCAACCCGAAGAAGGCCGCCAACGCCCTGTCCTGGGCAGTCAAGGAGATGGAACGCCGCTACGACCTTCTCTCGGAGGTGGGGGTCCGTGACATCACCGGCTACAACCAGGCGTACGACGCGGGGGAGCTGAGGACGCAGGCCCGCGTCGAGAACGTCGACGACCCCGGTGAGGCCGTCTACGCCCGACTGCCGTTCATCGTGATCGTCATCGACGAGCTGAACGACCTCATGATGGTGGCTGCCCGCGATGTCGAGGACTCGATCTGTCGCATCGCCCAGATGGCCCGGGCGGTCGGCATCCACCTGGTCATCGCGACCCAGCGCCCATCGGTCAACGTGATCACGGGCGTGATCAAGGCCAATGTGCCGGCACGCCTGGCCTTTGCGGTCTCCAGCCTTGCGGACAGCCGGGTCATTCTCGACCAGGCCGGCGCCGAGCGCCTCATCGGCCAGGGGGACATGCTGCTGCTCGGGGCGTCCTCGTCGATACCCCGACGCATCCAGGGGGCGTGGGTGGGCGAGGAGGAGGTGCGGGCGGTCGTCGCGCACTGGAAGGCGCAGTCGCCCGAGATCACCTATGACCGGGCGGTGGTTCCCGAGGGCGATGAGCCCGACCTCACGGGTGGTTACGGCCAGGGTGAGGGCGACGGCGATGACGACGCCTCACTGCTCTGGCAGGCGATGGAGCTGGTGGTGCGATCGCAGCTCGGATCGACGTCGATGCTGCAGCGAAAGCTCCGCGTGGGATTTGCCCGAGCGGGGCGGCTGATGGACCTCCTGGAGATACGGGGGGTCGTAGGCCCCTCCACGGGCTCCAAGGCGCGAGATGTCCTGATGACGGTCGAGGAGCTTGACGAGCTGATCGAGAGTGGGCAAAGGTAGTGCACGGCCATTTAGTTGGTGATAACAACTAAATGGCGGTAAACTAGCGATTCCCCCTCGTCGTTTCCGTTTGGAAGGACTCTGCCACATGACCGATGCAACGCCGACCCGCATGACCGCGGGCGGGCCCGACCCTGAACGTCCGCTGCTCTCGCATCGCCAGATCCAGGTGGTGTTCATCGGGTTGATGCTGGGCATGCTCCTCGCCGCGCTCGACCAGACGATCGTGTCGACGGCTCTGCCGACCATCGTCGGTGAGCTCGGTGACCAGGACAAGCTGGCCTGGGTCATCACGTCGTATCTGCTGGCATCGACCGTCTCGACGCCGTTGTGGGGCAAGATCAGCGATCTCTACGGCCGCAAGCATCTGTTCCAGACCGCCATCGTGGTGTTCGTGATCGGCTCGATGCTGATCGGGCTCTCGCAGAACATGGGCATGCTCATCGCCTTCCGGGCCGTGCAGGGCCTGGGTGCGGGTGGCCTGATGGCCTTGGCGCAGGCCATCATCGCCGACATCGTCGCACCTCGGGAGCGTGGGCGCTACCAGGGTTACATCGGCTCGGTCTTCGCCTTCTCCAGCGTGGTGGGGCCCGTCCTGGGTGGCTTCTTCGTGGACAACCTGTCGTGGCGCTGGGCCTTCTACATCAACGTCCCGCTCGGGATCGTCGCGCTGGTGGTCACCAGCTCGGTGCTGCGTCTTCCGGTGAGGCGAGTGGAGCACCGTATCGACTACCTGGGTGCCGCGCTCCTGGTCGCGGGTGTCAGCCCGTTGCTCATCGCCGCAGAATGGGGTGGGCGTGAGTATGCCTGGGGCTCGTCGATGATCATCGGTCTCGCCGTTGGCGGCGTGATCGGGATAGCGCTTTTCCTCCTGCAGGAAAATCGTGCAGCCGAGCCGATCCTTCCCCTGCGACTCTTCTCGAACCCGACGATCTCGATCGCCTGTGGCGCATTGTTCGTCGTCGGCCTCGCCATGTTCGGCGCCATCGTGTTCGTGCCGCAGTATCTCCAGGTGGTGACCGGGGCGAGCCCGACCACCTCCGGCATGTTCATGCTGCCGTTGATGGTGGGTCTGATGGGAACCGTGACCACCTCGGGGCGGATCATCGCGAAGACCGGCCGGTACAAACGTTTCCCCGTCATCGGTATGGCCACCGTTGCGCTTGGCATGTATCTGTTGTCGTTTCTCGACGTCGGCACCGGCCGCGCGTATCAGTCGTTCGCCATGGTGGTGCTCGGCGCGGGCATCGGCATGGTGATGCAGGTGCTCATCCTGGTCGTGCAGAACAGTGTCGAGCACCGCGACATGGGAGTGGCCACCTCGACGGCCACGTTTGCCCGCTCCATGGGTGGAGCGATGGGCGTCGCCCTGTTCGGCTCGATCATGAGCAACAGGTTGCATTTCCACATTCCTCGCCTGCTGGCTGCTGCGGGAGCTCCCACCCCGTCCGGAGGGGGCAAAGGACCAAGCAGGATGAGTGAACTCCTGCGTAGCCCGAAGGAGATCCGCGCCCTGCCCGAGCCCATTCGGGGAGCCATTCTCGAAGGCTTTGCGCGTTCGCTGCATGTGGTCTTTCTTGCCGCCATCCCCATCGCGCTGCTGGGTCTGTTCATCGTGTTGTTCATGAAAGAGGTCGAGCTCCGCTCGGGCAGGGGCCATGGGGACACGGGCGCCGAGGCCGTCGGCCAGGACCTCCTCGCGGGCCTCGAGCCCACCACCGACCAGGATCACGACGCCATGCCCGATCTCGTCGACGACTTCGACGTCGCCGAGGGAGCAGGACCGGGCGATCGTCGCTGACCCGGGCCCCGTGGTGCGGTGCCGTGCCCGGTAGCCTGGGTTGCCTATGGCCCGTCGGTATTGGATGCACACCCTGGGCTGTCCCAAGAACCAGGTCGACTCCGACAAGCTCGAGGGCACGCTCATCGCGGACGGGTTGCGTCCGGCGACCTCGCCTGACAAGGCCGACCTCGTGGTCGTCAACACGTGTGCGTTCATCGAGGCCGCCCGACAGGAGTCGATCGACACCATCTTGGCCCTCGGCGATGTGCGCAAGGACGGCGCCGAGCTGGTCGTGACGGGCTGCATGGCCGAGCGCTACGGTGACGAGCTGGCCGAGGCCCTGCCCGAGGTCGACGCGGTGGTCGGCTTCGGCGTACCCGTCACCCTGGGCGCAAGTCGCCCTGTTGCCGCGACCGTGACCGGGCGACAGGTCGTGCCGGCATTCGATCTGCTCGAGCTCGCCCGCCCGGCCAGTGCGGTTCCCTGGGCCTATGTGAAGGTGGCGGAAGGGTGCGACCGGGCCTGTGGATTTTGTGCCATTCCCTCGTTCCGCGGGCCTCAGCGCAGCCGATCGCAGGCGTCCATCCTCCAGGAGGTCGATGCCCTGAACGTCCGGGAGGTGGTGCTCGTCGCGCAGGATCTCGCCGCCTACGGGCGTGACCAGGGGAGGGGAGATCGTGCAATCGTGCCGCTGGTTCAGGCCGTCGCCGCCCGGGTTGAGCGAGTGCGCCTGTTGTACCTGTACCCCTCGGACCTGACCGACGAGCTTGTCGAGGCGATCATCGCCACGGGCGTGGCCTACTTCGACCTGTCCCTCCAGCACGTGTCGCGTCCGCTTCTGGCCCGCATGCGCCGTTGGGGTGACGGCGGGCGTTTTCTCGAGCGCATCAGCGCGATCCGTGCCATCGAGCCCGAGGCGGCCTTTCGCTCGAACTTCATCGTCGGCTACCCGGGCGAGACCGAGGCCGATCATGATGCGCTGCTCGCGTTCATCGACGAGGCACAGCTCGACTGGTGCGGCTTCTTCTCCTACTCCTCGGAGGAGGGCACCTATGCGGCCGGGCTCGACGGCGCCGTGGCCGAGGGGCTTGTGGTCGAGCGACTGAGCGAGTTGAGCGAGCGTCAGGACGCCATCACCGCGGCCCGTCGCGACGCCCTGATCGGCAGGGAGGTCGAGGTGCTCGTCGACGTGGCGGGCGTGGGACGCACCTACCGGGAGGCCCCGGAGATCGACGGGATCGTCCACCTGCCCGATGACCTGGCTCCCGGGACGCTTGTCGACGTGGTGGTCTCCGCCGCCGAGGGGCCCGACCTCACCGCGGTCCGGCGACGGTGAGCATGCGTCGTTGTCGGCGGCTGTCCTCGCTTCCCGGTTGTCGCACCAACTAGATTGCAGTGATCTATGACGACGACGTCCTCGAGCGCTGAGTCGCCGGCAACTGTGTTCGGCCCCTCCGCTCTGGCGACGCCTGCCAACGCGGTCACCTTGTCGCGGGTGATCATCACGCCGGTGCTGCTGATCTGGATTCTGGCCGGCGGGGCATCCTGGCCGGTTTTTGCGCTTTGGACGGTGCTGGCGTCAACCGATGGCGTCGACGGCTATATCGCACGACGACACGGCACGACCCGATCGGGAGCGTTTCTCGACCCCCTGGCCGACAAGTTCCTCGTCCTGGGGGCGATGTGGGCCCTGGTGTCGATCGAGCGGTTCTCCTGGGTGCCCGTGGCGCTCATTGCCTTCCGTGAAGTTTCGATGAGCGCCTATCGCAGCCACCTCTCCCGCCGTGGCATCTCGTTGCCTGCCCGTCTGTCGGCGAAGGCCAAGACGGTGGTCCAATTGGTCGCCGTCGGCTTCGCCCTGATGCCGGCGATGGCAGACCAGGAGACCGATGTCGCCACGAGCATCCTGTGGGTGGCGGTGGCGCTGACCCTGGGCACGGGGGTGCAGTACCTGCGGGACGGTTGGAAGCCGCTGCATGCGCTGTGAGGTCGTCGCGGTCGGCACCGAGCTGCTCCTGGGCCAGATCGTCGACACGAACGCCGCCTACCTCGCCGGCCGGCTCGCCGCGCTCGGCGTCGACTGCCACCACATCACGACCGTGGGCG
>JACOTK010000031.1 GCA_016178435.1 Actinomycetota bacterium | reverse complement strand
GGCGCCCGCACGCAAGGCAGCCGCACCGGTTCGCAAGGCAGCCGCACCGGTTCGCAAGGCAGCCGCACCGGTTCGCAAGGCAGCCGCACCGGTTCGCAAGGCCGCCGCACCGGTTCGCAAGGCAGCCGCACCGGCGAAGAGGGCAGCTCCGAGGGCGACCAAACGAGGTCGGTAGCCGGCATGGCGGTGACGGCTCATCGACCTGTCTCGGTAAGCGCTCTCACTTTGCGTGGAGGTTGAGGACCCATCGATACCGCTCTAGGGCTCTTTACCGTTGCGGTCCTCATTGCGATCAACGGGTTCTTCGTGGCAGCCGAGTTCGCGTTCGTGGCGGTGGATCGGGACCGAGTGCAGCGATTGGCCGAGTCCGGGAGTCGACGCGCCCGCTTGGCGTTGCGCGTGGTCCGGCGCCTCTCGTATGCCCTTTCGGGAATCCAATTGGGTATTACCGTCACCTCGCTTGTCCTGGGATTCATCGCGGCGCCGGCATTCGAACGGCTGTTCGGCCCCTTGGTGAGGTTGGTGCCCGACAGGGCAGAGAGCCCTGCCTCGATTGCGCTCGCACTGGGCCTCGTGTCGGCGATTCAGATGGTGATCGGCGAGCTGATTCCCAAAGGGCTCGCCATTGCGGCGCCTGTGCCGACGGCCCTGGCGACGGCGGGTCCGATCCTTGCCTACAACATGGTCTTCGGTCCGGTGATCAGCGTGCTCAACGGGGCGGCGAACTGGGTTGTCCGTCGGCTGGGCATCGAGCCCAGTGACGACCTGCGATCGATCCATTCCCTGGAGGAGATCGAGTTGCTGATTCGATCCTCGGGCCGAGAGGGGACGCTCGACCCGGAGTCGTTCAGCCTGCTTTCCGCCACCTTGCGTTTCGGTCACAAGACCGCCGCTGATGCGCTGGTGCCTCGTCCCGATGTTCTTGCGTTGCGCAGTGACGCCACCGTGGCGGATCTGGTGACCTTGGCGCTGAGCACCGGGCATTCCCGCTTTCCCGTCATCGGTGACGACCTGGATGACGTCCATGGAGTGGTCCACGCATCCGATGCGCTCGCCATAGCGGGAGAGGATCGTGCGAGTACGGGTATCACGTCCATCCTTCGGTCTGCCCACTTCACGCCGGAGGGGCGCGACCTGGAGATGTTGTTGACCGACTTGCGCTCGAACGGCCGACATCTTGCGGTCGTGGTTGACGAGTTTGGTGGAACCGCCGGCATTGTGACGCTCGAGGACCTGCTTGAGGAGATCGTGGGTGAGATCGAGGACGAACACGATCAGATCGATCTGTTGGCCGGCTATACAAGATTTCTGCCTTCCGGCACCTTTGTCGTCGAGGGGAGCCTGCATCTCGACGAGGTGGATACTGCCACGGGGTTGGCGCTCCCCGAAGGGGACTACGACACCGTCGCGGGCTTCGTGCTCGAACGTCTGGGCCGGATCCCCGTCGTCGGCGAGCAGGTCATCCATGATGGTTGGACCATCGAGGTCATGGAGGTGGATCGACGGCGCATCGCGTCGCTCAGGCTTGTCGCGCCGACCGGGTCGGCCGAGACCCCCGAGGGCGAGCTCCCGTGATCGTGCCCCTCGTCGTTTCGGCGGCGCTGCTCTTTGTCAACGGATTCTTCGTGGCGGTGGAGTTTGCCCTGATCGCTGCCCGTCGATCCCGCATCGAACAGCTTTCCGTTGAGGGGGGTGCGCGAGCCCATGCGGCCATGCAGGCCCTCCGAGAGCTCTCGTTCATGCTTGCCGCTGCACAGTTGGGTGTGACGGGAGCCTCGCTTGGGCTGGGTTACGTTGCCGAGCCGGCTGTTTCGAAGATCCTCGAGACTGCCCTGCACGGTGCGATACCGGAGTCGGCCCTGCACACGGTCGGGTTTGTCGGGGGGCTCGCCATCGTTGTCTTCTTCCACATGGTGGTGGGCGAGATGGTTCCCAAGAACATCGCGATCGCGGAGGCCGAGCAGAGCGCGCTGTGGTTGGCGTTGCCGATGCGGGCGTTCATCGTGGTGTTTCGACCCCTCGTCACGTTGTTGAACGTGGCCGGCAATGCAGGCCTTCGTCTTCTTGGCGTGGAGCCCCGGGACGAGTTGATCGCTGCCCACACCAACGTCGAGATCGCCGCGATGTTGGCGACGTCCCGAAACGAGGGGATCCTCGAGGAGGTCGAGCACGCGCTCATGAGTGGGGCGCTGGGCTTTCCCGATCGCCTGGTGAGCGAGGTGATGGTTCCCCGGGATCGGATCGTTGCGCTGCGCGCCGACGCGACGGTAGCGGAGGTCGAGCGTCTGGCTGTGACGAGTGGACACACGCGTCTGCCCGTTTACGGCCGGGATCTCGACGAGATCCTTGGGTTCATCCACTCCAAGGACCTCCTCGCGGTTGCGCCGGACGCACGACATCGACCCTTGCCCGACTCGGCGGTCCGACGGATGTTGATTGCTCCTGGGGAGCACACTCTCCGGGAGCTGTTGCCGGCGATGCGCCGCGCTCATCGTCACTTCGCCTTGGTCACCAATGATGCAGGTGAGACGATCGGCATCGTCACGCTGGAGGACCTTCTCGAGGCGTTGATCGCTCCGAGGGACCTCGGCGCCGCTCCCGAGCCTCCGGCGTCGTCGAACTGAGCTCTGCCCGAGGATGACGCGGTTCCGGACGTCACGCGACCGTTTGCACTTTCGTGACGGTTTCGTGACGGTTAGGCTCCACCGATGCGCATGATCGTCGGGGTGGTTGTTTCCTGCGCGTTGCTGGCGGTCGCAGGTCCGGCGTCGGCCGGAGAGGGCGACATCGCCGCGACGAAGCGCAAGGCCAATGAGATCGCGCGCCGCCTCTCACAGGCTCGTGGCCGAGTGGCGGCGCTCGACGATGAGATCGGCAACCTGAAGGAACGTAGTGCCGAGGTCACAGCACGCCATGCACGGCTCAGCGAGGCCGTCACCACGGTGGCGGTGCGTCGCTACATCCAGGGTGGGGAGCCTCAGGCCGCGCCTGCCTTGACCGATGGCGATGTCAACGAGGCGGCGAGGGTCGAGGCGTTGGCGAAGCTCGTGGCTCGTGACGCGGGCGACACGCTCGATGCCTATCGAAAGGCGGGCGAGGATCTGGAACGCTCGCGCGCAGCGCTCGATGCCACCAAGCGCGATGCCGATGAGGCTTTGGTCGAGATGAAGGCCCGTTCCCGGCAGATCGATGCCGAGCTTGCGCGTCTGGAGAAGCTCGAGGCGGAACGAAGGGCCAGCGAAGAGGCCGCCCGCAGGGAACGAGAGCGCAATGCCCGGGCCGATGCAGCGAGGGCCCGGCCCGACCGCAACGCTGCTCCAGACGCGCAAGCTCGGTCGGTGGGTGGTGACGGCTGGCTCTGTCCCGTGCGGGGAGCCGTGGCGTTCAGCAACGACTGGGGGGATGCTCGATCCGGGGGCCGCCGCCACGAGGGCACCGACCTGCTTGCGGCCAAGGGCACCCCGGTTGTCGCCAGCGTGGGTGGCACCGTACGCCCGCACAACTCGGCGAGGGGCGGCATCTCGTATTACCTCGCGGGCGATGACGGCAACACCTACTTCGGCACGCACCTCGACTCGCTGAGCGGCGCGTCCGGTCGTGTCGAGCGCGGAACGGTATTGGGTGCGGTCGGCAACTCCGGCAACGCGTCGGGGGGCCCGAACCACCTGCACTTCGAGATCCACCCAGGTGGCGGTGCGCCGACGAATCCGTATCCGACGGTCGCCAGATACTGCTGAGCTTCGCCCGCTCTACGCACCGATGGCGTGGTAGCCGCCGTCAACATGGATGATCTCGCCCGTGGTGGCGGGAAACCATTCCGAGAACAGGGCGATGCATGCCTTGGCGGTGGGCTCGGGATCGGTGATGCTCCAGCCGAGTGGCGCACGCAGGACCCATGCGTCCTCAAAAGCCGCAAAACCCGGGATCGACTTCGCTGCTGTCGTCTTGAGCGGCCCCGCCGCCACCAGGTTGACGCGAATCCCCTGAGGCCCGAGGTCGCGAGCCAGGTACCGACAGGTCGATTCGAAGGCGGCCTTCGCGACACCCATCCAGTCGTAGTCCGGCCAGGCGACGGTTGCGTCGAAGTCGAGCCCGACAACCGATCCCCCCGACCCCATGAGTGGGAGGGCAGCCTGGGTCAACGCCTTGAGCGAATATGCCGATATGTGCAGGGCGACCGACACATCCTCCCACCCGGCGACGAACATGCCCTGGCCGAGACAGGTGGCAGGAGCGAACCCGATGGCATGCAACACCCCGTCCAGTCGGTCCCACCCGAGAGCGCGCAGCGCGTCGGCCAGTCCGTCCAGCTGGGGCTGATCGGTCACGTCGAGCTCGAGCACCTGGGGCTCGACGGGAAGCTTGCGGGCGACTCGTCTGGTCAGGGAAAGGCCACGGCCCGCTCCGGTGAGGACGACCTTTGCGCCCTGTTCCTGCGCTTTGGCCGCAACGGCAAAGGCGATCGAGGCATCCGTCAGGACGCCGGTGACGAGAATGCGCTTTCCCTCGAGTAGACCCATGATCACAACCTATAGGTTCAGCGGGGTCCGCCCGGTTGATGACGAGCATTTGGCTTCTCCGGGCTCCGCCCGGCGCAACGGCCTCCGAATCCGGACGAGGCGCTGTCGAGCAGATCAAGAAGTTCGTGATCATCGCACAGGAATGGATGGCCGATTCCGAGCGGCTCAGGCCCACGATGAAGCGCAAGCGACGCGGCGTCGCCGAGAAATACGAGCGTGAGATTGATGGCATATATGCCTGAGCGTTTAGGCTGAGAACGTGAAAATCGCCGTTTTGGGAGGTACGGGGCCGGCAGGGCGTTCGCTGGCGCTCCGTCTGGCATCCGTTGGGTTCGAGGTCGTGATCGGTTCGCGGTCGAAGTATCGGGCCATGGAGATTCGTGACGATCTCCTGATGAAGTGGCCCGATCGCGGGTTCACGCTCAACGCCGCCGACAACGAGGAGGCAGCCGAGGCGGACGTCGTGGTGATCGCCACCCCGTGGGACGCTGCTGCCGCCACCGCCCTGTCGGTGGAGCGCCAACTGCGGGGCAAGGTGGTCATCTCGATGGCCAACGCTCTCGCCAAGGTCGGCCACGAGTTCCAGCCCCTGGTGCCGCCGCGAGGTTCCGTTGCCGCCAGTGTGCAGGCTGCGGTTCCCCGTGCGCGGGTCGCCGCAGCGTTTCACCACCTGCCCGCCAAGGAGCTCGGGGCGATCGACCATCCCATCGATTCCGATGTTTTGATCTGTTCGGACCACATCTCGGCCACCGAGGCGACCGCCGACATCGTCCGTCACATCCCGGGCCTGCGGCCCCTCGATGCCGGCGAGCTCTCGAACGCTGCTCCCATCGAGGCTTTTGCGGCCGTGTTGTTGCAGCTCAACACCCGATACAAGACCCGCGTCGCGGTGAAGCTGACCGGGGTCGACGATTCCGACCTCGGCTTGGCAGCGACCTCGGTCATCGAAGGCTGATGCAGGCCAGGGGTCGCCCGTGAACCTCTACGACACCGCCCGCCAGGAGGTGGTGTCCTTCGAGGTCGGCCCGGTGGTCACGATGTACACGTGCGGCATCACTCCCTACGACGCCACGCACATCGGCCATGCCGCCGTCTTCTGCACCTATGACATCCTGCAACGTCGTCTGCGCGACCTGGGGCACGAGACCCTTTGTGTGCGCAACATCACCGATGTCGACGACCCCCTGTTGGCCAAGGCCGCCGAGCTCGGCGTGCACTACCTCGATCTGGCGGCGGCCGAGACGGCCAGATTCCAGGCCGACATGGAAGCGCTCAACGTCCTTCCCTGTTTCAGCGAGCCTCGGGCCACCGGCGCCATTGCCGACATCAGAGGTTTCATCGGCATGGTCCTGGATCGCGGCAACGCGTATCAGGCCGGCGGGGCCGTGTACTTCGATGTGGCGACCCATCCCCGCTTCGGTGAGGTCAGCAGGCTCGACGAGGCCACGATGTTGGCCTATGCCAAGGAGCGGGGTGGCAACATCGAGGATCCGAACAAGCGCCACCCTCTCGACTTCGTGCTCTGGCAGCCGTCGGGCGAAGGCGAGCCCGCATGGGAGTCCCTGTGGGGCCCGGGCCGACCCGGTTGGCACATCGAGTGCTCGGCGCTGGCGCTGCGCGACCTGGGCACGACGATCGACCTGCACGGCGGTGGCACCGATCTCATCTTCCCGCACCACGAGTGTGAGAGTGCCCAGTCCGAGGCCGCCACCGGCGAGCCTTTCGTTCGCCATTGGATGCACGTGGGCATGGTGCGTCTCAACGGCGAGAAGATGTCGAAGTCGCTCGGCAATCTGGTCTTTGTCAGCGACCTGCTCAAGACCTGGGAGCCTCAAGCCATCCGCCTGGCTCTGGCTGCGCATCACTACCGAACCTCCTGGGATTGGAACGACACGCTGATGCCGGTGGCGGCGGCCCGGCTCGATGCATGGCAGGCCGTTGGCCCAGGGCTCGCAGCGCTGGACGAGGTGCGTGCAGCGCTCGACGACGACCTCGACACCCCTGCGGCGGTGGCGGCGATCGACGCCGCGGCGGCATCGGGACACGGGGTGAGCGAGGCAGCGGCGCTGCTGGGCGTCGCGCTCTTCTCCTGAGTGGTCCCATCCCGAGTCGCCCTCTCGTTCCGGGCCGCCCGATAGCATCGGGCCCATATGGCAGATTCGATCACCCTCACGCTTCCCGACGGTTCACAACGTGCGCTGCCCTTGGGCTCAACTGGCGCCACGCTTGCGGCTTCGATCGGCTCCGGCCTCGCCAGGGCCGCTGTTGCGGTGGTGGTGGACGGGGCCGAGACCGACCTGACCGCTCCATTGCCCGACGGGGCTGCGGTTGCCGTGGTGACCACCGACACCGAGGACGGTCGTCACATCCTGCGCCATTCGACGGCACACGTCCTGGCACAGGCGGTGCTCGACCTGTTCCCCGGCGCCAAGTTCGCCATCGGCCCGCCCATCGAGAACGGCTTCTACTACGACTTCGAGCTGCCCGACGCCACGACGTTCAGCGAGGACGATCTCGTGCGCATCGACACCCGCATGCGTGCGATCATCAAGGCCGACCAACCCTTCATCCGCGAGGAGCACACGCAGGGCGAGGGCATCGAGCTCTTTGCCGATCAGCCGTACAAACGCGAGATCATCGAGAGAGTCGACGCGGCGGAGGGCGCGGTCGGGGGCGTGGTGAGCGCGCATCGCAACTCGGAGCACTTCGTCGATCTGTGTCGGGGCCCCCACGTACCCAGCACCGGTCGTCTCGGTCATTTCAAGCTCCAGAAGGTGGCCGGCGCCTATTGGCGGGGGGATGAGAACCGGCCGATGCTCCAACGCATCTACGGCACTGCATGGGAGTCAAAGGCCGCGCTCGAAGCCCATCTGACCATGCTCGAAGAGGCGGAGAAGCGTGATCACCGCCGCCTGGGTCTCGAGCTCGACCTCTTCCATTTCCCCCCGGAGATCGGTGGCGGGCTGCCCGTGTTCCATCCCAAGGGTGGCTTGATTCGCAAGCTGATGGAGGACTACAGCCGCGCCGAGCATCAGCGGGCAGGCTATGAGTTCGTCTACACCCCGCACCTGGCTCGTTCCACGCTGTTCGAGAAGTCGGGTCATCTCGACTGGTATGCGGACGGGATGTACCCACCCATGGAGATGGAGGGGGCGACGTATTACCCCAAGCCCATGAACTGCCCCATGCACATCCTGATCTACCAGAGTCGCCAGCGATCGTACCGTGAGTTGCCCCTGCGGCTCTTCGAGTTCGGGACCGTCTATCGTTTCGAGCGCTCCGGGGTGTTGCACGGGCTCACCCGCGTGCGAGGTATCACCCAGGATGATTCGCACATCTTCTGTGCGCGGGACCAACTTGCCGACGAGTTGGCAAGCCTCCTGCAGTTCGTGATGAAGGTATTGCGCACCTTCGGGCTCACCGATTTCGAGGCCGAGTTGGCCACGCGCCCCGAGAAGTTCGTCGGGGTCGCCGAGGAATGGGATCAGGCGACCGCGGCGCTGGCCGACGCCCTGGAGCGAGCGGGCATCCCCTACGTGGTGGCGGAGGGGGAGGGGGCCTTCTACGCGCCGAAGATCGATGTGCACGTCCGCGATGCCATCGGCCGACGCTGGCAGATGTCGACCCTCCAGGTCGATTTCCAGCTGCCGCAACTGTTCGATCTCGAGTACACCTCGGCCGAGAACGTCCGTGAACGGCCCTACATGATTCACCGTGCCCTGTTCGGGTCGGTGGAGCGCTTCTTCGGCATTCTCACCGAGCACTATGCCGGCGCCTTCCCCACGTGGCTCTCGCCCGTGCAGGTCCGAGTGCTCGCCGTGCGCGACGATCATGAGGACTATGCCGCAAGTGTCGTTGAACGTCTGGCTGCGGTGGGGTTGCGCGTCGACCGGATCGAGGCCGACGACAAGCTGGGCAACCGCATTCGCCGTGCCAAGCTCGAGAAGATCCCCTGGGTTCTGGTCGTGGGCGATGACGATGTCGCCGGCGATACCGTCGGGGTCAACGGCCGCGAGGGCGATGTTGAACGAGGCGTTCCGGTTGCCGCGTTCATCGAGCGCATGGGCGACCAGACTGCAGCTCCGGTCTCTCCATGAGCGATTCGCCGGGCCTCGGCCACCTCTGGGCGGGGTGGCGCAACGAATACGTCAGCAGCGTGGCAGGAGGGAGCCCTCCCCAGAGCGAGCACGAATGTGTCTTCTGTCGGATCCTGGCCTCGGGGGAACCCGACGAGGTCACCTATGTGCTGTGGCGCGGTCGCTTCTGCGTTGCCGTCCTCAACGCCTACCCCTACAACAGCGGTCATCTGATGGTCATGCCCCTCCGCCACATCGGCGATCTCGAGAGCCTCGAGCCCGATGAGTCCGCGGAGCTCTGGCAGGCCGTGACCACCGGAGTACGTGCCCTGAAGGCTGCCTATGCACCCGGTGGGGTGAACGTCGGCGCCAATCTGGGACGAGCCGCGGGGGCCGGGGTTCCCGATCATCTGCATGTCCACTGCCTGCCTCGTTGGGGCGGTGACACCAATTTCGTCACGACGCTTGCGGAGATCCGGGTGCTCCCCGAGTCGCTGCCCGCCACGTGGGAGCGCCTGCGTGCGGCATGGCCCCGCTCGGACCGGGACTGCTGATCGGGACCTCGAGCCGGCTCGCCACTACCCTTGTGGGTGATGACCGATCGAGACGACGAAGTCCGTGATTCCCTCCCGGCCGACCTGGACGCGGCGGGTTACGTGGGGCCGTACACCTTCCCCGACAACTCCCGTCGCAGGATTCAGGGGTGGCTGTATCTCGCCGTCGCCGTCGCCTGCATGGGTGCGTGGCTCTTCCTCGGTGACAACGTTATGGTCAACGACGGATTCCTCGTGCTGGCCGTCGGCCTCGGGGCGTTCGGCGCCTATTGCATGATCGCGGGCATGCCACTGGCCGTCGACGAGACCGATGCGCTCGTGGCTGTCACCAAGTTGGTGGGCTTTCCGGTCGGCCATGCCTCGGCCCAGCTTGGATGGCGGGGCCTCGGCTCCCGCCCGACGTGGCGCATCCTGGTGTACTCGGCAGAAGAGCCGCCGGCCACCAGGGGGCTGGTACTCATCGACGGCGTCGACGGCTCGGTGGTGGAGCACTTCGTCGAGGAGAACCCCGAGGATCCCGCCGACTGGGACGAGCTCACCTCCTCGTGAGCACGAATGCGTGAGCACGAAGTCGTGAGCACGAAGTCGTGAGCACCGAGGAGCGGTCGCCCCGACGGGCCTTGACGGCAATTGATGTCACTGCCGCCATGACCCTGGTACCGTCGTTCCATGCTTGACGGTCGCTGGAAGTCCGATATTGAGCAACGACTGCAACCGGTGGGCCAGGGTCTGCGCCGTGTCGGCCTGACGGCTGATCAGCTCACCGGGTTCGGTTTGTTGATGTCGATTGCCGCCTCGATAGCGATCGCCAACGGCGCTCTGCGCGGCGGAACGCTCCTGCTCCTGGCCACGGCGTTGCCCGACGCCCTCGACGGAGCCGTCGCGAAGGCCTCCGGGACGTCCTCGCCTCGTGGAGCGTTCTTCGATTCGGTGGCGGACCGCGTGACTGATGTGGTGCTGCTGGGCGGGGTTTCGTGGTTTCTGACCGCTCGTCACGGGGGCCAGGCGGGGATGGTCGCCCTGGCCGTGATCGGCGCATCGGCACTGGTTTCCTACCAGCGGGCAAAGGCAGAGGCGCTGGGTTTCGAGGCCAAGGGCGGGCTGATGGAGCGCGCCGAGCGATTGATCCTGCTGGGCTTCGGGCTTCTGTTCGATTCACTGCTGGTTCCCGTGCTGTGGATCATGCTGGTCCTCACCCTGCTGACGGCTGGGCAGCGATTCGCGAAGGTCTGGCGTCAGGCCGGCCGGCCGGTTCCGGCCCCGCCTTCTCCGTCGCCACTTGCCGCTCGTTGGCGTGGGCGAAGGGTGCCCCGGACGACGGCACGGACGTGGCATCGCCGCGATCGCCTGAACCGCTGACGCCGACACCGCGGAGCGCATGAACACCGAGAAGGAGGTCGGCGCGGCCGCCTCCCTTGCCGCGAGGGCTCCGTATCTCGCGTACCGTGTCGGCTCGGCCGTCGCCCGACGGTTGCCCGGGTCCGTCGTGTTCGGACTTGCACAGGGCCTGGCCGTTCTGGTGGCGAAACGCCCCGGGAAGCCGGGTTCCCGGCGTGACATGATCGAGCGTCACCTGCGACGAGCCCATGGACACCGGCTGGATGACCAGGCGATGCGGCGCAGTGTGCGTGACGCGTACATCTCCTATGCCCGTTACTGGGTCGAGTCCTTTCGGCTCCCTGATCAATCTCCGGCCGATCTCGATGCCGACCTGTCGTATGAGGGTTTGGGCAATCTCGAGGAGGCCGTGGCCGAGGGCAAGGGCGTCATCCTCTGTCTGCCGCACCTCGGCGGCTGGGACTACGGTGGCGCGTGGTTGGCGACCCACGGGTACCCCATGAAGGTCGTGGTCGAGCCGGTCGAACCGCCCGAGCTGTTCGAATGGTTTGGGAAGCTGCGCAACAACCTCGGTCTGACGGTGGTTCCATTGGGTCCTTCATCGGCGATGACGATTCTGAAGACGCTGCGCTCCGGGGGCATCGTCGCCTTGTTGAGTGACCGGGACCTGACCCGAGACGGTGTCGAGGTGACCTTCTTCGGTGAGGAAACCACGCTGCCGGCCGGACCGATCACGTTGGCCCTGCGCACCGGCGCCGCGGTGCTGCCGACGACGATCTACTTCGCCGGCGGCGGAGGACATCACGGCGTGATTCGACCTCCCCTCGTGCTCGATCGCTCCGAGTCGCTCCGTGACGACATCAAGCGTCACACCCAGACCTTGGCCGATGAGCTGGAGGGCCTCATTCGCGCCGCTCCCGAACAATGGCATCTCTTTCAGCCGAACTGGCCGTCGGACCCGGGGTATCGGGACTGATGAGCGATCCGGACCGGGTTGCGGACCCGGCCGGCCACCGAGCCGGGTCCTCCGGAGTGCTGCGGGCGCCCGCTCTGGCGCTGTTGGTTGCCCTGGCCGCTGCCGTCACGGCCCAGGGCGCGTTCTATCCGGCGGACCAACGTCTGATCGCACTGCCACTGCTCGTATCGGTGGTCCTGACCGTCGCGAAGATCCGCGCCACGGTGATGCCCTGGTCGCTGTTGGTGTCCGGGGGACTGCTTGCCGCGTGGGCTCTGCTCCTCGGCGAGGACACCGGCGACGGCGCCGGCATTGCCCTTCTGGTCGCCGGAGTGGTGGCGGTGGTCATGGTCGTGGCATCGATGGGCCAGGCCGAACGGGTTGCACTGACCGGCGCGGTCGTCGCGCTCGGCGTAGCGGTCGCATGCAGTGGTTGGTGGGGAGTCGCGTTTCACTCCACTGAGCTGGCGCTGCCTGGTCAAGGGCTGTGGCGGGCCTCGACCACACTGACCTATGCCAATGCGGCAGCGGGACTCCTGGGTCCGCTCGCTCTCTTTGCGCTCGCCCGCCTGACCACGATGGTGAGCCGAGAACGACAGGTCTGGCTGCTCGCGTTGGTGGTGGTCGTCGTCGGTCTCGGGGCGACACTCAGCCGCGCGGGACTTATCGCGTGGGGCTGTGGGGTCGTCGTGATCCTCCGCCGACAGGGATTTCAGCCGGTGTTCTCGGCCATGGTTCCGGTTCTGTTGGGCGCAGGGGTCGCGCTGATCGGCCTCGGTCCCTCCTTCGCCGAAGGAGGGGTCGCCAGGCCCATCCCCGCGGCCATGGGACTGGTTGCCGGGATGGCGGCGACCCTCACGGTGGCATCGTGGTCGCCGGGTCGTCTCGCCGCCGTCGTGGTGGCGGCTGGGCTGTTCGCCGGGGTGGCTGTCGTCGGTGGCATGGGGGGTGACACACTCGGCCGACTCGGTGACACCCGACTGTCGTTCTCCTCCACGGATCGTTCGGAGATGTTCCACGCCGGGATTGACTCCATCAGCAAGGATCCCTGGACCGGAGCAGGCCCCGGTCAAGGTCGTCTTCGGTACCACCAGGGAAACGGCAAGTTTGTCGAGGCCCGATTCGTGCACAACGAGTATCTCCAGATCGGCGTCGAACTGGGTGTCGTGGGTGTGGTGTTGCTCCTCGCGATGATCGGAACGCTCGCCTGGGGCGCCAAGAAGGGTTCCCGGTTGTTGCCGGGGAATATTGCGTGTGGCGTTGGTGCCGCGCTCGTGGCGCTGGGTGTGCAGGCGGGATTCGACTTCCTGTGGCACATACCGGCGATTCCACTGGTGGGAGCAGTATTCGCAGGCGTGGCCTGGCCGCGAGGGTCGGGAACGTGACCGCATTCATCCGATGGCTGGGGAGAGCACGTGGAATCAAAGCATGCAGCAGACGTAACCGAAGCACGGCCTGCCGGCCGCTGGATCCGGCCGGCAGGAGCCCTGATCGCCGGTGCAGCCCTCGCCCTCGTGGCAAACTCGTCGATGTTGGTCGCCCTTTCCTCGCCGGTTTCCGATCAGTCACCCGTTGCCGGGCAGTCTCCGGTGGCTGCCCACTCTCCGGTGGCTGCCCAGTCTCCCGTCGCCGAACAATCCCCGCCGTCAACGGTCCCGCCCATCACCACGGCGACCACTGTTCCGGCCTCCTCGTCGGCGACCACTGTTCCGACAGCCCCGGCCTCCTCATCGGCGACCGCTGCCGCGCCGGGGGAGCCGAGGGCAACGTTCGGGTCACCTGATCCGCAAGGTTCACTTGACGTCTCCTCGATGGCCCCGGGCGGCCTTCGGGTCGCAGGTTGGGCGATCGACCCGGATGTGACGGCTTCCATCGATGTGCACGTCTATATCGACGGCTCCTTCGTCACCGCAGTCAACGCCGAGGGTGATCGCCCGGATGTAGGAGCGTCGGTGGCCGGGTTCGGGGACGCGCACGGCTTCGATGTGATGGTGCCCGCAGCACCCGGCCAACATGTCGTGTGCGTCTATGGCATCAACCAGGGTTCCGGCGCCAACTCGCTCCTCGGATGTCGTTCCCTCATGCTCGGCGCCGATCCGTTCGGATCCTTTGATCTCGCAGGGATGGCGCCCGGCGGCACCCGGGTGGCAGGTTGGGCCATCGACCCTGGCACCGCCGGCTCGATCACCCTTCATCTCTACGTGGACGGCGCCCTTGCCGGGGTCATCGAAGCCGACGCCAATCGCTCGGATGTGGGTGCGGCGAACGCCGGATTCGGTGATGCCCACGGTTTCGACGGTCTGCTCGCTCCGGCGCCGGGTTTCCACACCGTGTGCGCCTACGGCATCAACCGAGGAGCGGGAACGAACTCGCTTCTCGGTTGTCGGTGGGTGCTCGTCGATCCGGACCCCATGGGTTCGCTCGACGTCGCCACGTGGGACGACGGCGGGCTCCATGTCGGAGGTTGGGCGCTTGATCCCGACACGGCACACGCCGTGAAGGTGCACGTCTATGTTGACGACACGCTCGCTGCAGCGGTTGACGCCGTCGGTGATCGCTCCGACGTGGCCGAGGCCTTTCCGGGTTTCGGCAGCGCCCATGGCCTTGATGTGGTGATCCCTGCCTCATCCGGTCCACACACGGTGTGCGTCTACGGCCTCAACCATGGAGCGGGCACGAACTCGCTGATCGGCTGTCGCACGGCCTGATTCTCACTCCCTCAGGCAGCAGGATGACTGCTGGTGACGGTGTCTGCGGTGCGCGCTCGTCAAGGTGCACCGGGCTCGGTCGGGAGCGTCAAGGGGGGTTGACGGCCTGTCGCGAACG
>JACOTK010000030.1 GCA_016178435.1 Actinomycetota bacterium | reverse complement strand
GCGTCCTCGGCTGCTCCCCGAGTGCTCCCCGAGTGCTCCCCGAGTGCTCCCCGAGTGCTCCCCGAGTGCTCAGGTCAGTACCGAGGCGAGGCGGCGGCCCTCCCGCATACGGAACGCAACATTCACACGCAGGCGCTCCAAGTGTTGCTCGATGGTCTTGGTTGCCTGCGGCACGGGGTGGGAGTTGAGGAACGCGGCCACGTCGGCCGCCGACTCCTCGGTCGAAAGTGCGACGACGCCCCCGAGCATGCGGGGAATGGCGTTGTCGGGGTAGCGCTCGCACATCTCCTCCCAGTGCTCCTTCACGAAAGACCATGCGGTCGGACCGACCTCGCGGTTGGCCAGCAGGGCCATGACCAGGAACGGCGCATTTTGCGAACGCACGTCCGAGGTGAGGCACATGGCGAGGGTGCGCTCACCCAGGTCGATCTGAGGAAAGCCGCCCAGCGCGTGCAGATAGCGAAGCGATTCCTGAGGTGACGGGGATGTGCGGTAGCGATCGAGGAAGATCTCATAGTCGGCTTCGGTTCCCACGGAGGCAACGACGCCGAGGGCGGCTGCTGCCACGTTGGGGTCGACGCCGGCGGGGTCCGCGAGGTAGGCGTCGTGTGCGACGCGGGCATGACGTTGGACGCCTGAATCGTCGCCGGTGATGCCGAGCGTGGCGATGAGGGTGCCACGAAGCTGACGGGTGAGCTCGTCCTCATCGGGGGCGGGTTCCCAGGTCAGGCGCTGAAGCGCGGGCCCGACAAGCTCACGCACGAAGACGTGGAAGCGGCTGCGCGTGCCGGTCTCGACGATCCGCTCAATCGCACCGAGCGGACTTGCCAAGGTGGCCCACACCGTGCGGTCCGTCTCGTCGGCGAAACCCCGGGCAAGCTCCAGGAAATCGGCGGCGGGGACGTCATCTGCCAGGACGGCCGACCAGGTGTCGTCGAGGAGAATCGCGCGTTCGACAGGGGTCAGGACGCGCTGGGCGTTGCTCGCCAGTGAGGCCAGGAGTGCGGGTGCATAGCGGGTGCGGTAGAACCCGTGGCCTCCGGCGTTGACGACAACCACCTGGGCATCACCGACATCGACCGTTGTCTGCGGACCGGCAAGGAGCACCCGTGAAGCGACGCCGTCGGCCTCGATCATGACGGGGACGCTCCATTCGGCCTGATCGGCCGGGTCGGTGGGATCGGGGAGGAAACGAAATCGCTGTTGGGTGAGGGTCAGGTGCGGTCCGTCCCGTTCGACGCCGACGAGCGGGTAGCCCCCCTGGAAGATCCATGAGTCCATGATGGCCCGCACCGGTTCGCCGGTTGCCTCCTCGATGGCATCCCAGAGGTCGGTGGTCTCCGCATTGCCGTGGGCGTGTTTGGTCAGATAGAGGCGAATGCCCGCACGGAAGCGATCGGTGCCGAGATACTGCTCGAGCATGCGAAGCACCGACCCGCCCTTTTGATAGGTCAGCACGTCGAACATTCCCTCCGCGTCCTCCGGCGACGCCACGGGGAACTCGATGGGCCTGGTGCCGGCGAGGGAGTCGACGGCGAAGGCAGCCGCTCGTTCGTTCGTGAACGAGACCCATCGTTGCCAGGCGGGCCGGAAGGCATCGACAGCGGCAAGCTCCATGAAGGTGGCGAACGCCTCGTTGAGCCACAGGCCGTTCCACCACCTCATGGTGACCAGATCGCCGAACCACATGTGGGCCAGCTCATGGGCCACGACGTCGGCAACGCGCTCGAGCTCGAGGCGCGTGACCCCGTCGGGGTCGACCAGAAGGGCCGTCTCGCGAAACGTGATGGCGCCCAGGTTCTCCATGGCCCCCGCGGCGAAGTCGGGGATGGCGATGAGATCGCACTTCGTCTCCGGATAGGCAATGCCGTAGTACTCGGTGAACCATCGCAGACAAAAGGCGCCCACCTCGAGGGCGTAGGGCGTGAGATGGCCCTTGCCGGGCACATGGATCACGCGCAGCTCGACGCCGTCGACGTCGACAGGCTCCGTTGCCTCCAGCGGTCCCACGACGAACGCGACGAGATAGGTGCTCATCGCTATCGTCTCGGCGAACGCGACGGCCTTTCGTCCATCCCCGAGGGGTGTCGATGCGATTTCAGGGCCGTTTGAATACGCCGGCATGTCCTCGGGGACGACCAGGGTGACGGCGAAGGTCGCCTTCATGTCCGGCTCATCCCAGCAGGGGAACGCCCGACGAGCGTCGGCAGGCTCCATCTGCGTCGTGGCGATGACGTGCTCAACGCCCTGCTGATCGGTGAAAACGCTGCGGTAGAACCCCTTCAGCTTGTCGTTGAGCTCGCCCCGAAACTCCACGTGCAGCGTCCAGCGGCCGGGATCGAGGGTCGTCGGCGTGGTCAGCACGAGACGTTCGCGGGCTTCGTCGAGCGCATGGGCGACCTCCAGTCGCCCGCCATCGGGGGCAACGAGATGAACCTCCTCGATCACCAACTCCGCGGCGTTGAGGACCACCTCATGGGTGGGTTGGGTCACCTCGACGCTCACCGCTGCATGCCCCCGAAACGTCGATGCCCCCAGATCGGGCTCGAGGTGCAACTCGTAGCGGTGCGGCAGGACGGTCCGGGGAAGGCGACTGTCGGAGTGGAGGGCGGCCGTGCCGGTCTCGTTCATGGGTACTCACACTAGAGCGGGCGACCGATACGCTCCTCGCACCATGTCGGATCGCATCGTTCACACTGATGGAGCCTGTCTCGGCAACCCTGGACCGGGAGGCTGGGCCTGGGCCTTGGGGGAGGAGCGCTGGGCGAGCGGCGCGGGCGGCCACACGACCAATCAGCGGATGGAGCTCACCGCGGTGCTCGAGGCACTGCGTTCCATCGAGGGCCGCGTCGAGATCGTCAGTGACTCGACGTACGTCGTGAACTGCTTTCGTGACCGCTGGTGGGAAGGGTGGCTTCGTCGGGGGTGGACCAACTCCAAGAAGGAGCCGGTCGCCAACAGGGACCTGTGGGAGCCGCTCATCGATCTGGTCCGCAAGCGCGATGATGTCACCTTCAGGTGGGTGAAGGGTCACTCGGGCGACCCCATGAACGAGCGCGTCGACCGCCTCGCCCTGGAGGCGGCGCGCACCCAACAAGGCGCCGGTTCGGGCTTGTAGTCGCCGGCTTGCCGAGGGCTATGGTTCGTTCATGGACATCAACGGAGCAGGAGCAATCATCTCGGGTGGGGCCTCGGGGCTGGGCGAGGCAACTTCGCGGACACTGGCGGCTGCGGGCGCGGAGGTCACGATCGCCGACCTGAACGCGGACAAGGGCAAGGCGCTCGCCGATGAGATCGGGGGCCAGTTCGTGCAGACCGACGTCTCCGATGAGGCCTCGGTCGCTGCGGCGGTCGATGCCGCAGTGGCCACGGGCGTCCCGCTGCGCATCGCGGTGAGCTGTGCCGTCATCGGTTGGGCCTCGCGGGTGATCGGTCGCGACGGTTCGCCTCATGCCCTCGGGCCGTTCCAGAAGGTTCT
>JACOTK010000029.1 GCA_016178435.1 Actinomycetota bacterium | reverse complement strand
TCATCGGAATCCAGGCCCATCAACGTCGGGACGTCAAAGGCGGTCGAGAGTCCCTCCGAGCCATCGTCCAGCAATTGGCGGAAGCGCTCGTTCGTGTCGATGGCCGTGCCGCACCCCGCGAACATACGCGTGGTCCAGAGCTTCGTCCGATACATGGAGGCGTGGATACCCCGGGCATAGGGGTACTGCCCGGGGTATTCTCCACTCCCCTGCGCTCCTGCTTCCTGCGCAAGATCCTCCGGCCCGTAGACCGCCTTCAGCGGCGTCCCGGACATCGTCGTGAAGTCCGCGTCACGGAGCACCGATGCCTCGTAGGATTTCTGCCATGTCTCCCGCCGGCCCACAGGTGTGACGATAGTCGCAGATTGCTCTTGTCCGATTGATCAAACCATGTCGTTGATCATCCTCGCTGCCGTACCGGCGGTTGCTGCATGGGTAAACGCATGAACCGCCGACCGATCAGCGGCCGGCGGTTCTTCGTGATGAGCATCGGCGATGCGATGGGGCCCACCCCAGTGGCTGATCAGTTGGTGAGGCCCGTCATCCGAAGCGTGATGTTGAGTCGTCCGCCGGTGAGCCCGAGGGTCGGGTCGGCTGTGCCGGGGAGGATCCTCGGGACACCGTGGTAGGCGAAACGGGACCGACCGCCGAAGACGACGAGATCACCCGAGCGCAGCTCGATGTCGACATGGGGACGACCACGGGTAGCGGCGTTGCCGAAGCGAAAGATGCAGGAGTCACCGAGGCTCAGGGACACGACCGGAGCGTCGGCCCGCTCGTCGTCATCGCGGTGCAGGCCGAGGCGCGCCTGCTCGTCGTAGTAGTTCACCAGTGCGGCATCCGGTTGGTAGGCCCGGCTCGCCTCCGGGTCGGCGTAGGCATCACCCACCGCCCGGCGACCAAGAGCTGCCAGCCAATTCGGAAAGGGCTTGACGGGTGCGCCATCGGTGTTCTCGGCGAAACGGGAATACCGGTACGGGACCCACTGCCAACCGAGACACACCGTCTTGACCGACGTCACGCCACCCCGCGGCATCGCGATGGCACTCATCGGCGCAGGCGATTTCGCCCACGCTCGACAGGCATCCACGAGGCGGGACTGCTCGTCGAGGTTGAGCCAATCCGGCACATGGACTGCCCCGGGAGCGATCGTGCGCCGCTCCCGGGGCAGTAGCGCGAAAAGGCTAGGAGCAGCCGCTCGTCGAGCCACAGGACGGGCACGCATAGCAACTTCCCGATCGCATCATCTGCACGCCGCACTGCATGCAGTAGGGCGCATCCGAAACCCGGACCTTGGGAGCCGTGGGGACGATCGGCATCGCGACAGGAGGGATCCCGGGAGAGGGGAGATCACTCGACACCGTGTTCTCCGGCGGCGGGGATACAAGCACATCAAGACCTGCGACGGTCTCGAAACTCGCATCCTCGAGGCCCGGCAATGACGGCTGAAGACGCTCCCCGACCGAAAGGATGCCCAACTCCATGCGCTCATCGAGCGGCAGGTAGTCGACCGCCAGTCGGCGGAAGATGAAATCGACCAGGCTCGAGGCGAAGCGAATGTCGGGGTCGTCCGTCATGCCGGCGGGCTCGAAGCGCATGTTGATGAACGCCTCGATGAACGCCTTGAGAGGAACCCCGTACTGCAGGCCATGGCTCACGGAGATGGCAAAGGCATCCATGATCCCCGCGAGGGTCGAGCCCTGCTTCGACACCTTCATGAACACCTCGCCCGGACGCCCATCGGCGTACTCGCCAACGGTCACGAATCCCTTGCAGTCCGCGACCCGGAACTCGAACGTGCGTGAGCGACGATTGCGTGGAAGCCGTGCACGCACGGGATTGGGCATCGCAGCAGGAGCGCCGGCGATGACGGCCGCAGGGGATACGACCGTTGACGACACGGCGGCAGCGGCAGCGGACGCACTCCCGTCCGCAGGCACAACGTCCTTCTTCGCCGTCGACAGTGGCTGAGCCACCTTGCAGTTGTCGCGGTAGACCGCAAGGGCCTTGATGCCCAGCCTCCATGCATCGATGTGGAGTTGCTCCACCTCTTCAACAGTGACCTCTTCGGGCATGTTGACGGTCTTGGAGATCGCCCCGGAGATGAAGGGCTGCACGGCGCCCATCATGCGGATGTGACCCATGTGGTGAATGGTGTTGTCACCCATCGAGCAGGCGAACACCGCCACGTGCTCGGGCACCAGGTGAGGCGCCCCGAGGATGGACTTCTGCGCATCAACGTAATCGATGATCTCCTCGATCTGATCGAGCGTGTAGCCCAACCGACGCAGCGCACGAGGCACCGTCTGGTTGACGATGGACATGGTGCCGCCACCCACGAGCTTCTTGACCTTGCACAGCCCCAGATCCGGCTCGATGCCGGTCGTGTCGCAGTCCATGAGCAGCCCGATCGTGCCCGTCGGAGCAAGGACGCTCGCCTGCGAGTTGCGGACCCCGTAGGTGTCCCCCAACTCGCACGCCAGGTCCCAGGATTGCTGGGCGGCACTCAGCAGACCAGTGGGGACCAGCTCTTCGTCGATGGACGCAGCCGCGTCACGGTGCATGCGCAGGACCCGCAACATGTGCTCGGCGTTGTCGGTGTACCCCGAGAATGGCCCCATGCGCCCGGCGATGCGTGCCGAGGTCGCATAGGCGTGGCCGGTCATGAGTGCCGTGATCGCTGCTGCCAGTGACCGGCCCTCATCCGAGTCGTACGGAAGCCCGAGGGCCATCAACATCGCCCCCAGGTTGGCATAGCCGATACCCAGTTGACGGAACTGTCGAGATGTCTCGGCAATCGACTCGGTGGGATAGTCGGCGTTGCCGACCAGGATCTCCTGTGCCGTGAAGACGACCTCCACCGCGTGGCGGAACCCCTCGACATCGAACTCGTCGGTCGCCGGATCAAGGAACGACAGCAGGTTGATCGAGGCCAGGTTGCACGCCGAGTTGTCCAGATGCATGTACTCGGAACACGGGTTGGACCCGTTGATGCGCCCGGTGTTCGCTGCGGTGTGCCAGCGGTTGATCGTGGTGTCGAACTGCATGCCGGGGTCGGCGCACTCCCAGGTGGCCTGGGAGATCTGACGCATGAGGTCCCGCGCCTTGACCGTCCTGATGATCGAACCATCGGTGACCGCTCGCAGATGCCAATCGGCGTCGTCGATCACGGCGGCCATGAAATCGTCCGTGACCCGAACCGAGTTGTTCGCGTTCTGGTACTGCAGCGAATAGTTGTCCTTGCCGTCGAGGTCCATGTCGAAACCCGCATCGCGCAGCACCCTCGCCTTGCGCTCCTCCAGCGCCTTGCACCAGATGAAATCCTCGATGTCGGGATGATCGACGTCGAGGATGACCATCTTGGCCGCACGACGGGTCTTGCCGCCGGACTTGATCGTGCCCGCCGAAGCGTCCGCTCCACGCATGAAGCTCACCGGACCTGAGGCGGTTCCACCGCCCTTCAGCGTCTCCTCCGACGAACGGATCCTCGAGAGGTTGATGCCTGCTCCCGAGCCTCCCTTGAAGATGGTTCCCTCCTCCACGTACCAATTGAGGATGGAGCGCATGGAATCCTCGACACTGAGGATGAAGCAGTTGTGGACCCGGAGGTTGTTCGAGAGATACTCGCCGGACTCGGTCTGGATGTCATAGACCTCCATCGCGCCGAGCTCCTCGATGTGATCGACCTCCAACAACTTGATGTCACCGGTGCTGACGCCGAACAACTCGAACGAGGCGAGCAACGCCGAACCCTTGACGGGGTCGAGAAAGCCGATCTCGTCGGCGAATCGCCGCCGATCGCTGAGGGAACGGATCGCCAGACGCCAGCGCTCGGCCCCCTTGCTGTTGCGGCCCGCCGCACGACGCACCCGCGAGAAGATGCCGAAACGCAGCAGCAGGGACTGGAGTCCACGGGCATGCTCATCGGAGTCGAGGTCGAGACCCACCGACACCGACGGGTCCTGCCCGGCGAGGCTCTGGCGCTCGGCCACGTAACCCGCAGCCTGAAACACACTGCGAAGGTATGCCGCCACGACGGGAATCGGGGCTCCGAAGAGCACATCGGGCACTCGCAACCGACGCGTAACCCTCTTGTCGGCCTCATCCCCGTCGTCGGAGACACGAGTGTCGCTCAGGGCCCAGCGCTGCACGAAATCGGCCACCTTCGGGCCCGCAACCCGGGCCGGGTGGTTGCCCGACACCTGATGGCAACGCTCATCGGGAAAGACCACATCGAGCGCGCTGCTCACCCACGCCAACTCAGCGTCGGTGACGGTCATCGCCTCGATGACGGCCTCGTCCGCTCCCGGAGCGATCTCCACCCGGCCGTCGGTCACCAACCAGCCGGCGAGCGCCGCCTCGGCGACCGATGCGCGGGTGATCTCCCCCGTCCCCCAGGACTCGGTGCGATGCCACTCGAGCTGATCACCGATCCGCAACGAACCCGCCTCGACGAAATCGCCCTGGTGGACGTTGTCGGCCCGCCAGACCAGATGATCGGCTGTGACGTCGACGGCGTAGCCCGATCGGGTGTGGATCCGAAGCACGTTCTTGCGGCCGTTGGCCTTGGTGGCCACCACGCTGGTGACACCGTTGCCGTCGTACACCTTGGTCCCGACGGCATTGGTCTCGACCAGCTCACCGATGGGGACCAACCCGTCGACCGTGCTCACCAACGCGTGGTAGGGCTGACAGGCGGAGGCCTGCTGGGGAACGCCCCTGACGCCGATGTTGAACCAGACGGGCGAGTTGAACGCCGCCTTCTGGGTGATGACGAGATGCTTGAGCTCCGCGGAAAATGCATCGACCTCGGCCTGATCGGTGAAATAGCCATCCTTCATGCCCCACGTGGCGATGGTGTCGACGACGCGATCGGCGACCTGCCGGAGGGACCACTCCCGCTCCGGAGTGCCCAAGGTCCCCCGGAAGTACTTCTGGGCAAGGATGTTGGTGGCATTGAACGACCACGTCGAGGGGACCTCGACATCCAGTTGCTCGAAGGCGACGGCCCCGTCGCGATAGTTCACGATGCGACTGTCACGTCGCTCCCACGTCACCTGATCGTAGGGGTGGACCCCCTCGGCTGTGAAGTGCCGCTTGATCCCGATCCCTACCTGCTCTGGTGCCATCGCCATGAGATACCGCCCTCTCGTCCGTAACCGGGTGTTCAAACCACTACATCTTGTGTCTGGCCAAGACCCCGCCACGAGATGTAGTGGCAATTACACCACCGTAATTCCATGATTGCAACGATCCTGTCGGCGCGAAACTGCCGGCCGAGAGCATCGGTCGACATTTCCCGCCGAAGAGCGCACGCTAGGGGAAGGCCGTTGTGGATCGTAAGAAGGAAAACCCTGTGTCTTTCTCCACAACTCTGTGGATATCGCTGGGGACGATTCACCTCTTATCCACAGCGAGTGTCCGGGGCAACGCGGATTCAGTTCAACGAACGACCGAACAACCGGGGAAGGTGGGGACAATGAAAACGGCGGTCCCCCCTCGCCGAACCGGTAGCATCCCGACTCGTGCGACAACTTTTTCCCCGCCGGCTGGATGACGTCGACCCGATCGAGGTCTACGCCGTGGAGAGGAAGCCCCGCGACGACCGCCCTTGGGTGCTCGCCAACATGGTTGCATCGGTTGACGGAGCCGCGACCTCGCAAGGTCGGTCCGGATCCCTGAGCACACCCGGTGACCGACAGATCTTCCACATCCTGCGCGGGCTCGCCGATGTCATCCTCGTCGGAGCGGGCACGGTGCGGGCCGAAGGCTACGGACCCGCAAAGGGGCCTGACGCCGCCACCATTGCCGTGGTCTCGGGACGCCTCGACCTCGACTGGGCGAGCCCCCTCTTCGTGGACGCCACGACCCGTCCCTGCATCCTCACCTGTGAGGCCGCCGGCGAACGGCTGACGGCCGATGCGAGCGCGGTTGCCAATGTCGTGGTAGCCGGCAGGGAACAGGTCGACCTTGCCCGCGCCCTGCAGGTGCTCAGGCAGCGGGGCACCGACGTCGTGCTCTGTGAAGGCGGTCCGGCCCTGCTGGGACAACTCGTCGAGCTCGATCTCGTGGATGAGCTCTGCCTCACCATCTCGCCGATGCTCGTGGGCGATCAAGGTCCTCGCATCCTCACCGCGATGTCCCCTCAGCGTCGTGCCGCCGAACCCCTGACCATCCTCGAGGAGGATGGGTGCCTGTTTCTCCGCTACCGGGTGGGGCCCAACATCGAGACGCCCTCGGACGTCGAGGGGGGCTGGGAACGCTCCTTGCGTTAGGGACGTGCCTTGGGTGCGGTCTCCTTGACCAACAACCCCACCTCGCGTTCGAAGTCGGTGAGATCGACGAAACCCTTGTAGACGCTGGCGAAGCGCATGTACGCGACCTCGTCGAGGGCTCGGAGCCGATCGAGCACCGCCACCCCCAGCGCCTGGGTGCTGACCTCGCCCGAATCGCCGCGCACCAACTCTTCGATCTCGTCGGCGAGCGACTTCACCTGATCGTCCGATACCGGGCGGTTCTTGGTCGCGGCAAGGACACCGTGGACGATCTTGGCCCGATCGAACGGAGCCCGATCGCCCGAGCGCTTGATCACCATCAACACATCCTCGAAACGCTCGAAGGTGGTGTAGCGACGGCCACAGGCAAGACACTCGCGACGCCGCCGAATGGCGGCACCCTCGTCGGTGAGCCGCGAATCGATCACCTTGTCCTCGGTTGTCCCACATGCCGGGCATCGCACAACCCTGGACCGTACTGCGTTGGGAGCCGAGAACGGAACCCCGTGTGCTCAATCTCCCCGCCGATCACCCACCGCAACCACGAGGCGGTCACCAACCTGCAGCGGCCGTCCGCCATTGGATGCGACCAACGCGTCGACCGTTGCGCGAATGTCGCCGGTGGGCCGAAGTGACTCGGCGATGGACCAGTACGTTTGGCCGGCCTCCACAGTCACCACCGAGCCCGTTGCCGGAACAGGTTCGTCGGGGACGATCGACGAGGCTGAGCCCGTGAGAGCGCCCACGACTCCGGTCCCGATCGTCCGTGCCCCGAGCAGGGCACACCCGAGCAGAGCCACGGCGAGGATCCGACGGCGTCGGAACATCGCCCGTCGGTCCATCACGGATCGATCGACCAGGCGCAGGGTCGGATAGCCGGTGGCTGCAGCGTTGGGCATCGAGCGACGCAATTCAACCGGTGCGTGGTCAACTGCGGGCATGGGGGCTCCTTTGGTCGGTTCGGATTCGTCCGCCCAGGATGCGAACGTGTGTTCCCTCACCCACTCAACACGAACGGTTGTTCGATGTCAAGGGGCTGATCGAACAGATGTTTGCATTGTCCCGTCTGCTTGGCTACGGTCATCTCGGAACACATGTTCGAGCGACCGAGACCAAAGGATGGCCGTCATGGCGGAAGATGCCCTCACCGATCGGCAACAGGCGATCCTGACCTTCATTCTCAACGAGCAACAGCAGCGGGGCTATCCCCCTTCGGTGCGCGAGATCGGCGAAGCGGTCGGACTGACCTCTCCGTCAACGGTTCACTCACATCTCGGCTCCCTGCAACGCATGGGCTACCTGGTGCGCGATCCGAGCAAGCCCAGGGCTCTCGAGGTTCGCTACGACCCGTCATCGGGAGCGGCCGTCGACCGTCGGCCGGTGCACCACGTGCCACTCGTGGGTGATGTGGCCGCTGGTACCGATGTGCTCGCGCAGGAGAACATCGAGGAGGTGTTGCCGGTTCCGGCGGATCTGACCGGCGACGGCACGTTGTTCATGTTGCGCGTACGAGGCGACTCGATGGTCGACGCCGGCATCCTCGACGGCGATCTCGTGGTGGTCCGTCAGCAGAGCGATGCCAACAATGGCGAGGTCGTCGTCGCCGGCATTCCCGGCGACGAGGCGACCGTCAAGACCTTCAGGCGACAGAAGGGCCGGATCGTGTTGGTGCCGGCCAACGCCCGTCTCGTGCCCATGCACTTCGAGCCAGACGACGTGCAGATCTTCGGCAAGGTCGTCACGGTGATGCGCAAGCTCTGAGTCGAACGGCGCGCCCTGCTCCGGCCTGTCTCGTTCCTGATCGGGCTGATCCACCCGCCGTTACAGTTTGGACCGTTACAGCTTGGACCGTTACAGCTTGGCCAGAGCCTCTTTGTAGCGATCCATCGTGCGTGCGGTTCCGAGGTCGGGTGTATCGAAGACGTCGACGATCTTGCCCGAGGGATCGATCAGGAAGGTGGCCCGATTTGCACAGCCACGCGTGTCGTTGAAGATGCCGTAGGTCTGAGCGACCGCTCCGTGTGGCCAGAAATCCGACAGCACCGGGAAAGTCCACCCATTCTGCTCGGACCAGAGCTTTTGCGCCGGAGCCGTGTCGCACGAGACGGCGAGCACCTGCACATCGGAGGCCTCGAACATCGAGAAATCGTCGCGCAGCGCACAGAGCTCGCCCTCGCACACCGAGGTGAAGCTGAAGGGATAGAAGACCAGTGCGACTGCCTTCTCGCCCCGGAACTGCGAGAGCGTGATCTCGCCCTGTGTCGAACGCAGGGTGAAGTCAGGCGCCTCCTGGCCAACGGCAACGGTCATGGTTCATCTCTCCTCGGGCTGGTCGACGTCGGTGGTCCGGCGAAGACCCGAACCTAGTCGCCAAACCTCTACGGCGCACCGAGTTCCAGAAGCGAACGCAACGCCCCGTGCACCGCAACCAATGCCGCTCGACCCACGCGCTCATCGGGCGCATGGGCCAAGGTCGGATCGCCCGGTCCGAAGTTGCAGGCCGGGATGCCATGAGCGGCGAACCGTGCGACATCGGTCCAACCCAGCTTCGAACGCACCTCGAGGCCGTCCGCATCACCGTCACCGCCGTTGACCAGCGCAGCCAGAAGAGGGTGATCGAGCCCGGGCGGGGCGCCGTCAACCTGATCGAGAACCGTCACCTCGTCCTCAGGCCCGACGATGTCGCCCAGAAGTTCCCGAAGATGCGCCAATGCCACTTCAGCACTGCGGTCGGGCGCAAAGCGATGGTTCAACGTGACCGTCGCTCGGTCGGGCACCACGTTGCCCGCCACGCCGGCCTCGACCCCAACCGCCTGGATCGCCTCACGAAACTCACAGCCATCCAGCACGGGTCGACGACCTTCCCATTCGTCGATGACCGCAAGCAGGCGACCCAGCCGGTGAATCGCGTTGACGCCCATCCACGGCCGTGCCGTGTGCGCGCGGCGACCCATCAGGGTGATCGCCAGACGAAGGCTTCCCTGACAACCTGCCTCGACAGCACCGTCCGTGGGCTCCCCCAGGATGGCTGCGTCACCGACGAGCAGAGCAGGACGCTCGGCGAACAACCGGCCGAGGCCGCTGCGGTCCTGTTCAACCTCCTCGCAGGTGTAGAAGACGTACGTGACGTCGACCGCCGGATCGGCCACGGTGGTCGCCAGATCGAGAAAGACCGCCAGACCGGCCTTCATGTCGGCAGCCCCGAGGCCCCAGAGGGTGTCGCCCTCGAGACGGGCCGACTCGTTGCCCTGAGCCGGGACGGTGTCGAGATGACCGGCCAGGATCAGACGTTGCGATCGGGCCAGGTCGGTTCGAGCGACCACATTGTCGCCGAGTCGCTCAACCTGCAGCCAGGGGACCTGGCGCAGCACTCGTTCGACATGGTCGGCCAGAGCGTCCTCCCCGCCGCTCGGCGACGCGATGTCGACGAGCTCGGCGGTCAGTGCGAGCAGGTCCCTCACACCGCGCTGCCGTGCGTGCGCAGCACGTCCTCGAGTTGTGCCTTGTCGTGACGCTCGCCCTCGTTCAGCCGCTTGATGACCAGCACACAGGGCAGGCCGAAGTCACCTCCGGCGAAGGTCCGGGAACGGGTGGCGGTGACTGCAACGCACCAGGGAGGCACCACGCCTCGCGAGATCTCCTTTCCGGATTCCGCATCGATCACCGGCATGGACGCCGACAGGATCACGCCCGCGCCGAGCACCGAGCCCTGACCGACCCGCGCGCCCTCCACCACCATGCAACGGCTTCCGATCAACGCATCATCCTCGATGATCACCGGTGCGGCCTGGGGTGGTTCCAACACGCCGCCGATGCCGACGCCCCCGGAGAGGTGCACATTGGCGCCGATCTGGGCACAGGACCCGACCGTCGCCCACGTGTCGACCATGGTGTTCGCCCCCACACGGGCGCCGATGTTGACATAGCTCGGCATGAGCACGACCCCACGGTCGAGGAAGGACCCATAGCGAGCGGAGCCGCCCGGGACGACGCGCACACCGGCGGCCGCGTAGTCGCTTTTCAGCGGAACCTTGTCGGCAAACTCGAAGGGGCCAACCTCCATCGTGGCCATCTCCGCATGCCGGAACAGCAGCAGGATCGCATGCTTGAGCCACTGGTGCACGACCACCTCGCCGGTGGCGGCGTCAATCTCGGCGACCCGGGCCTGTCCGGTGTCGAGCAGGTCGATCGCCTCGTGAATCAGCTTGCCCGCCTCGGGGTCACCCGCCACGAGAGCGTCACGCCTCTCCCACAGTTCCTCGATCCTTGCCATCAGGTCAGCCATCCCCGCAGGCTAGCCGGCCCAACGGGGATCGGTGGTTGTCGGTCGAGCGTGCCGGCGGCGTCAGGCCAATCTTCGCAGGGCCTCGCTCCACGACGGACGTCCTTGCGAGCCCTTGATGGTCCAGCGCACGAACGAGGTGGGAGCCATCTCGGGCGACAAGGAGGCCATGAGCTCCCCGTGAGGCTTCGATGCCGCAAACGCCCCGAGCGACGCTTCATCCTCCCAGATGGACAAGGTGGCGTACTGCTTGCGAACAGGTCTGGCAAGGAGCGAGAACCCAACCACGCCCTGCGTGGCGGACAGCTGTTTGCGCACCTCACCGGCGCCACGAAACAAGCGCCCGGTCGACGACCTGCTCGTCGGAGGGATGAGCGAGGCCAACACGAGGTACTCCCGGTCGGGCTCGAGTGCCTTCATCGCTTTCCAGGGTGATTTCATACCCCTCCTGTCGCGCTCGACCGTCTCCATGGTTCAGCATCGTCGTGACGATGCTGTTGAGCAGCGATCATCGGACGGTGCATCGACAAGCGAGGCGGTGGGTCGGTCAGAGTCATGAGGTTCAGACCACCCCGAGACGGTGTGCGACAAGGTCGAGGCGGGTGTCGGGAGCCACGACCGCCAGCCGCACGTGGCCGGCACCGGATGGACCGAAGAACTCACCGGGGGTCACGAGGCACCCACCCTCGACCGCGAGACGTTCGGTGAACGCCCAGGCGTCGCCGTCCGGTGCGGGAAACCACAGGTAGAG
>JACOTK010000021.1 GCA_016178435.1 Actinomycetota bacterium | reverse complement strand
GGACGCAACAGTTGGGTCCGGGGCGCCGATCGTTGCAAGCACATCAACCCGATCTCCCTGCGTCAGGGGGAGCGTGCCCACTCCTGTGGGAACAGCGATCGCGCGTCCTCCCGGCGGGATCAACGAGGCGATCGGGGAAAGTCCGCGCGGGGCGAGTCGAGCCCTCAGAACGGCCTTGCCCTTTTCGAGATCGGCAGCGACGACCGAGCCTTCGATCTTCGAGCCCAGCGCCCCGTCCGGGACGAACGCTGCAGGGTACGAACGCACCTCGGTGTTCGCGGGCCCCAGAACGCTTCCCGCCCGAACCTTGTCGGTGGTCACCAGAACGGGACGCATGGCGCCAAAGCGCGTGGCCTGCTCCTCGGCGCGGCCCACCGTCCGGGCGACGATGACGCCGGTGAGAAGACTCAGGGTGCCGGCGGAAACCCAGAACAGGAGCGGGTGACGTCGTAGGCGCCACCCGGGCATGAGGTCGCCCAGGGAGGAGGGGAAGCGGCGGAAAGCCATGGAGCATCCTTGTGATCCGGTGTAGCCAGAGGGGGAAGAGGATCAACAAAATAGCATGAAAGACCTGAACAACCCAAAGACAGGATGGGCAACTGGTGACGATCACCGGTGGCCCATGCGCGCGGCCGCATTGAGGGAGGCCGGATCCGGGTGGGGGCTAGCTGGGCTAGCTGGTCGAGGCGGGCGCCGGGGTGCTCTTGGGCGACGATTTGGAGCCGGAGGACGACCCGGTGTCGCCCGTCGATGTCGTGGAACCCGAAGTGCCGGTCGAGCCGGAATCCGATGAGCCGGAATCCGATGAGCCGGATGATGAACCACTCGAGGAGTCACCGGACGAGGAGGAGGATGACGTGGTCGAGGCAGCGGAGGTCTTGCCCCGACTGTCGGTCTTGTAGAACCCGCTTCCCTTGAAGGAGATGCCCACCGCCCCGAAGATCTTCCGCAACGAGCCGTTGCACGAGGGGCAGACGGTCAGTGCGTCATCGGTGAAGCTCTGCGAAACCTCGAGCTGTTGTCCGCAGTCCTTGCAGGCGTATTCGTAGATGGGCATGAATCCTCCGGGAGGGGCAGCCGGCACTCGGCAAAGGCAAGTGCCAGTGTACAGTCCTGCTCCCCCCGTACCATTGGGCCGATGTGGTCGACCGCCCTCCTGGTTCTCTCCGCCTACCTCCTCGGTACGTTTCCCACGGCGCTCCTGGTTGCCGGCCGGAAGGGACAGGATCCCACCAGGGAGGGGTCGGGCAATCCCGGCGCAACCAATGTGGCGCGAACCGTCGGTCGTCGTGCCGGGATGGTGGTCCTGCTGGGCGACGTGGCCAAGGGCGCAGTGGCCACCGCTCTCGGCATGACCCTCGGGGGTCGGGTCGTGGGGCTGACCTGTGGCCTCGCCGCCGTTCTCGGACATGTCCTTCCGGTGACCCGCCGGTTTCGCGGTGGCAAAGGCGTGGCCACTGCCGTGGGTTTCGTCGGTGTGGCTTTTCCGCTCGAGGCGTTGGCGGCGACGACCGTTTGGCTCGCGGTTGTGCTCCTCACCCGCCGAGTGGCTCCGGCTTCGATCGCCCTGGTGGTCGCGCTGCCGATCCTGGGGGTCGTGACGGGTCGGCCCGGGTCGGAGTTGGCGGTGACGGCGGGTACCGCCCTCCTGGTGATCGCGCGTCATCGGGACAACATCGTCCGCATGCGGCGAGGCGACGAGCCCGCCTTCGCCGCCGATCCTCGCCGGGTCGACCCGCTTGTAGAGTCCTGAACGTCCACGAGGGCATGAACGTCCATGAGGGAAAGTGATCCGTCGATGCATCAGCCTGTCCGCAAAGCCGTGATCCCCGCCGCCGGACTCGGGACCCGCTTCCTGCCGGTGACCAAGGCAATACCCAAGGAGATGCTGCCTCTGGTCGACAAGCCCGCCATCGAGTACGTCGTCGAGGAAGCCGTGGGAGCGGGGCTTCACGACATCCTGGTGGTGAGCGGACGCGCCAAGCGCGCCATCGAGGACCATTTCGATCGGGCTCCCGAGTTGGAGGCCGAGTTGGCCGCGAAGGGCAGGGACGATCTCGTTCAACAGGTGAGGGCAAGTGCCGAGTTGGCGCGGGTGCACTTCGTGCGTCAGGGTCAGGCACTGGGCCTCGGCCACGCGGTGAACATGGCCGCCGACCACGTCGGCAACGAGCCATTCCTCGTCATGTTGGGCGACGACATCATGGTTGACGACTCCCGACTCCTGCGCGGCATGTTGGCGGCGCATCAGGCCCTCGGCTGTTCGGTCATCGCGCTCAAGGCATTTCCACCCGCGGAGCTGTCGTCGTACGGCTGCGTGGCACACGAGCCGATCGAGGTTCCGGCGGGACTCGCGATGGGTGCGGGCGAGCGGTTGGTGCGCCTGACCGGGGTCGTCGAGAAGCCGCCGGCAGATCAGGCGCCGTCCGATCTTGCGATCATGGGTCGTTACATCCTCACGCCCGAGATCTTCGACGCACTCGATCGCGTCACGCCGGGAAGTGGTGGT
>JACOTK010000020.1 GCA_016178435.1 Actinomycetota bacterium | reverse complement strand
GCCGGGCTGTCGAGAACGCCCGCTCGACACCTCGCGATCGTCACCTGCATGGACACCCGCATCGATCCGATCGGGCAGCTGGGGCTCAAGCGGGGCGACGCCCACATCCTGCGCAACGCGGGTGGACGGGTCAACGACGACGCCCTTCGATCACTGGTGCTCTCGGTGCAGCTACTGGGTGTCAGGGCCATCGCCGTCATCGGCCACACCGATTGCGCCACGGCCAAGATCACCAACGAGTCGGTACGAGCCACGTTGATCGAAAAGGGAGTCGATCCCGGGGTCGTCGCCGACCTCGATGTGCACCCGGTCGGTGATCAGCAACAGGCCATCCGTGACGATCTCGCTCTCCTGGCCGCATCACCACTGCTCCCCCACGATCTCGCCCTTGCCGGTTTCATCTTCGATGTCGAGACCGGCGAGCTCGAGCCGGTCTCGAGTTAATCGAACAAACCCTGGGTGCCGATCGGCACGGCCATGCCGAGGTGGGCATAGGCGGCCGGAGTTGCCACTCGACCACGTGGGGTCCGCATGAGCATGCCCTGTTGGATCAGGAAGGGCTCGTAGACCTCCTCGATGGTCTCGGTTTGTTCCGACACGCTGATGGCGAGGGTCGAGAGGCCAACCGGTCCGCCGCCGAAGTGTCCGCAGAGTGCCGTCAGAATGGCCCGGTCGACCTTGTCGAGTCCCCGTTCATCGACGCCGAAGAGCAGGAGCCCTTCCCGTGCCGCTGCATGGGTCAGGGTGCCGTCTCCCCGGACCTCGGCGAAGTCCCGAACCCGGCGCAACAACCGGTTGGCGATGCGGGGCGTTCCCCGTGACCGTGAGGCGATCTCGGTTGCGCCCTCCGGGGCAAGCGCCACCCCCAGAATCGTCGCAGCCCGACGGACGATGATCTCGAGATCCTCGATCGGATAGTGATCGAGTCGCTCCACGAGGCCGAAGCGATCACGCAGCGGGCCCGTGATGAGACCGGTGCGAGTGGTGGCGCCGATCAGGGTGAAGCGTGGCAGGTCGAGACGGATCGATCGGGCGGAAGGGCCCTGGCCGATCACCACATCGATCTGGAAGTCCTCCATCGCCGGATAGAGGACCTCCTCGATGGTCCGGGCCAACCGGTGGATCTCGTCGATGAAGAGCACATCGCCCTCGTCGAGGTTGTTGAGCATCGCCGCGAGGTCACCCGGACGGGTCAGGGCCGGGCCGGAGGTGATCCGCAGCGACACGCCCATCTCGGCCGCCACGATGCCGGCGAGCGTGGTCTTGCCGAGTCCGGGAGGGCCGGCAAACAAGAGGTGATCGGCAGCCTGGCCACGCCCTCGGGCGGCCTCGAGGATGATCGAGAGATGATCCTTGAGCGCTGCCTGGCCGACGAACTCCTCGAGTCGCCTGGGACGCAGGCTCACCTCGGCGGTCTCCTCGTCGACCGTGAGCGCCTCGGAGATCAGGAGCTCCTCACGCATCGTCATGCCCCCCCATCGGGCGGGCAATCATCGAGCGGGCAATCATCGGGCGGGCGCCAACCGGGCCAGCGCGAGCTTGAGCATCGCCGACGCATCGAGGTCGTCGGGCAACACCCGAGTCGCCTCACGAATCTCGTCGGGGCCGTAGCCCAGCGACACCAGCGCCTCGCGCACCTCTCCCCGGACCGAGCTCGTCGGGCGGATGGAGTCTTGATCGCCGGCCGGGCCCGACACCGCTCCGATGCCCTCGAGATCGATGACCTCGATGCGCTCCTTCAACTCGATGAGCAGGCGTGCCGCGGTCTTCCTGCCGACACCGGGCACCAGACACAGTGCATCGACGTCGTCGTGCGCGACGGCGGTCCGCAGGGCTTCGGGCGCCAGCGAGGAAAGGATGGCGAGCGCCAGTGATGGCCCGACCCCGTGGGCCCCGAGCAGTGCCTCAAAGCACACACGTTCGTCACGGGTGAGAAACCCGTACAGCGCGAGCACATCCTCACGGACATGTTGGTGGGTGTGGACCAGGACGGGCGCACCGATCGGCGGCAGGGTCGGCCAGGCGTTGCTCGGGATCAGGACGCGGTAACCCACGCCGGCGACCTCGACCAGAATCTCGCCCGTCGTGGAACGCTCGACCAACACGCCCCGCAGGAACCCGATCACGGCTGTTCTCCGATCGCTGCGGTTGCGGCGGTGACCCGAGCGCGAAGCGGAGCGACGGCCTGGTGGCACAGTGCCAGGGCCAGGGCGTCGAACGCGTCCGGCGGGGCGGTAAACTCGGACAGGCCCAACAGTGCCGACACCATGCGCTGGACCTGTTCCTTGTCGGCGCCACCCGCACCCGTGACCGCCTTCTTGACCTCGTTCGGGGTGTACTGCACGACGTCGCAACCGGCGTTGACCGCCTCGGCCATCGCCAGGCCACTTGCCTGTCCCACCGACATGGCCGTGCGCACATTGACCTGGAAGAACACCCGCTCGACCGCGACCACGTCGGGCTTGAGCTCACCCATCAACGAGCGCAGCCCGTCCTGGAGCTCCGCGAGCCTCAATGGCAACGGCGTGACAGGGTCCGTGCGCAACACCCCCGCCGCCACTGCATGAAGGCCATCCTGGGCGCGACGAACAGCGCCGTAACCACAGCGGGTCAAGCCAGGGTCGATCCCCAAGACGAACACAGGTTCGACTGTACTCCATCGGGTTTCCCAGGTGGGGAACCCCTCGTCGGACTCGCCGCGTCGAGCACCCGGGCAAGCTCATCCATGGGCCGTCACGGTTGGTCGTTGACCGTCGAGGCGAGACTGATGCTCGACGGGGGATCGACGACATGGTGGTCGGTGCGGGACGCATACGTCTGGGCGATGTCGGTGAAGGTCGTCCTTGATACGGCACCGAACACCACATTGACAGCAGCATCCTCGACGGTGGTGGCCGTATAGGCGGGCCCGGTCAGAGCGATCGCCCCGGTGTAGTTGAGGATGGTGAGGGTGATGGAACCGATGACGATCGCGGTGACCCTGATGCCACGCCTGAGCCTCATGACATTGACCTGCTTTGCTCGGTAGCCCGGCTGACCCCCGGTTGGGGCCCCGTGGCATTGCGTCCCCGCCTCTCAACGGGTTTGCCGTTTCGCTGTCAATCTCCCTACGACACCCCCGCGGTCACAGTGGAAACAACATCAGCTCAACGTTTGCCGGCACTGGGTGAAGCGTCAACGCTGCAGGGCGAGCGGGCGGTCGAAGACCTCCGGCGGCAAGGGCCGCCCGAACAGGAATCCCTGGCCGAGCCTGCAGCCGAGTTGGATCAGCTCGCTGCGTTGCTCGGTGGTTTCGATG
>JACOTK010000152.1 GCA_016178435.1 Actinomycetota bacterium | reverse complement strand
CTTGGCCATGCCCCCCACCGTGAAATGTCCCCCGTCGACGGTTGGGCCCTTCACCACGGTCTCCTTGCACACGGTGTCGGTGGTCATGATCGCCGTGGCGGCGGCGGCACCTGCCTGCGGACCACCTGCCAGCGCTGCCACCAACGGTGCGATGCCCGCTTCGATCGGCGCCATCGGTAGCGGAATCCCGATCAGGCCTGTAGAACAGACCAGGACCTCCGCTGCGTCACAGCCGATCTCGTCGGCCACCAGCGCGCACATGCGTTCCGCATCGGCCCGTCCTCCTGCTCCCGTGGCGGCGTTCGCGTTGCCGCTGTTGAGAACGACACCGCTCGCCAGCCCCCCGGAGGCGGCAAGGTGAGCTCGGGTGGTGACCACAGGCGCAGCGGTGGAGAGGTTGGTGGTGAAGACCGCTGCCGCCGGCGTCGGCCGATGATCGGCCGTGGCAACCAGGCTGAGGTCGGGATCGCCGGAGACCTTGATGCCACAGGCGATGCCTGCGGCGATGAACCCGTCGGCGGCGGTGACGCTCATGGCAACAAACCCGTCATCGGCAGACCCAGTGTCTCGTCGAGACCGAGAGCGAGGTTGGCGCACTGGAGCGCCTGGCCGGCGGCGCCCTTCACCAGGTTGTCGATGGCTGCGGGCGCCATCACCCAACCTGTTCGCTCGTCGTAGCGGGCCGTCAGGTGCGCACAGTTCGAACCAAGGGTGGCCTTCGTGCCCGGTGGTTCATCGGTGACGACGACAAACGGCTCATCGGCGTAGGCCTCCTCGAGGATGCCCAGCAGCTCGGCCGTCGACAGCGAGCCCCCGCCAACGGCGCCGGCATCGGGACGGGCGTAACATGTCGCCAGGATGCCGCGGTTCATAGGGGCAAGGTGGGGAGTGAACAGGACCGTCGCCCCCAGGCCCTGCTCGATCTCGGGGGTGTGGCGGTGGTCGAGCAACCCGTAGGCCTGAAAGCTCTCGTCGACGGCGCAGAAGGTGGTGTTGGCCTTGGCCGGCCGACCCGCCCCCGAGACGCCGCTTGCCGCATCGACCACGATGCCGGAGGTCTCGATGACACCGGCCCGGACGAGTGGGGCGAGTGCAAGAAGCGATGCGGTCGGATAGCACCCCGGAGCCGCAACTCGAGTTGCCCCCCGCAGATCGGAACGAAACAGCTCGGGCAAGCCGTAGGCAAAACCGGCCAACAGCTCGGGGGCGGGATGCTCCGCACCGTACCAGCGGGGGTAGAGCGCGGGGTCCTGCAGACGGAAGTCGGCGGCGAGGTCGATGATCACCTCGACGTTGCCGATCAGCTCCGGCACCAGTGACCCACTCCGACCGTGTGGCAACGCCAGGAACACCACGTCGATGTCGCTCAGCAGCGTCGGGCTGTACGGCGAGTACTCGAAGCCCGGATAGGCCGACCGAAGGTTGGGATAAAGGTCGCCGACCTCCGCCCCCACCTGAGAGTCAGCCGTTGCCCACGCGACATTCATCTGGGGGTGCATCGCACACAGACGCAGCAGCTCGGCGCCCACGTAACCCGATGCCCCGATGATCCCGACGTCTGCCATCGCCTCACCCTAGCAGGAATGCATAAGAATGCAACGCCCCGTATCAGTGGGTAGCTTCAACCGGCAAGATCGAACGTTCCGGCCTGAAGCATGTGGCGAGCCTCGTTGCGCTTCATCTTGCCCGTGGGGGTTCTCGGGATCGAATCGGGCGTCACGACGACCACCTCCATCACGAGCCCACCAACCGCTGCGCCGACGGCCCGGCGGATGACGCCCGGGGCTGTTGCAGGATCAATGCCGTCCACGGCCTCGACGACGATGACCACCTCACCCTCGCCGTCGGGCTTCGAGAAGGCAACACAGCGATCCTGTGTCACACCCAGGCCGCCGGCCGCCGCACGTTCGACGTCCTCGGGATGGTACTTGTGACCCCGACTGATGATGATCTCCTTGACCCGTCCGGTGATGAACAACTCACCATTTGCGAGGTAACCGACATCACCGGTCGCGAACCACCCGTCCGGCGTCAGCCCGGAATCGGCCTGGCCGAGGTAACCCCGCATCATCGTGTCCGTGCGAACGACGATCTCGCCGACCTCCCGGTCACCGAGAACGTCGCCGGCAGCGTCCACGATCCGAAGCTCCACGCCCGCGCCCAATCTGCCGCACGACGCCACGCGCTTGGTCAAACCCTTGTCGGCCAAGACGGCACGCTGCGTTGACACAAGCGCGTCGAGATCGAGGGTCTCGATGTGGATTCCCTCCCCTGGGGTCGTTGACGAGATACCTGTCCCCTCCGACATGCCGTACCCGCTCCACAACGCAGAGGGTGACAGGCGGAACCGGGCTCCGGCGGTGACGCAGAGGTCGAGCACGTCGGGATCGATCATCTCCAGCGAGAAGCGGGCGGATTTGACGGTTGAGAGGTCGATGCCCTCGGGCGTTCGCTCGGCCGCTCGCAGCGCGACGAGCCAGGCCGACGAAGCGGCCCCTGTACCCGTCCCCCCCACCTCGCTGATCACGCGAAACCACGACAGTGGATCACGTGCGAATCGCGCTGCCGGCAGGGTATGGGCTACCACGCCGTGATAGATCGGGATGATGATGCCGAGCAACCCACCGGTGTGGAAGAAGGGAAGCCAGGAGACCTCGCCATCAAGCTCCCAGGTCGCCTGCGCTCGCGACGACTCACGATGAGCGCCTGCACGATGGGCGCCTGCACGATGAGCGATTGCACGATGGGTGATGACGGCGCCCTTCGGCATCGACGTGCTCCCTGATGTGCACAACACGATCGCGGTCGAATCCAACGACGGTGGCTCCTGGGTGGGGAGTCGACCCGTCGAAGGCTCATCCCAGGCAAGCGTTCCCTCCGGTCCCAGCGCTTCTTGATACTTCGGCTCGGCCACGACGAGCACACACGTCATCGCTGATGCCAGGGAACGAACCTGCTCGGCGTACGCCTCGCGATCTCGAAGGCGCACCGGAGCCGGTAGAGGCACAAGGGCCCCGCCAGCCAACCAGATGCCGTACGCCCACTCCACCCATTCCGGGCGATTCGAACCAACCAGGCCAACCATGTCACCGGGTTGCACGCCTCGCTCGACGAGCGTGGCCGCGCGGCCCCTGGCGCGATCCAGAATCTCTGCGGCCGTTCTCGACTGGACGCCGTCCTCCAGGTGAAAGTCGATGCGAGCACATCCGTTCGCCGCTGCGCGAAGTGCCTCGGGGATCGTCAGCAGTGCTGCATCGCTCATGGACGCCGCTTCGAGTCGACCAATGACGCCACCGAATCGAGGCTCGAGAACGTCTCGGGCGTGATCTCGTCATCCTCAATGATGACACCCAGGTCGTCTTCGATGAAGACGAGCAGTTGCTCGAGTGCCAGGGAGTCGAGGCGACCCTCAGCCAGTGGATCACCAGCGAAGGGTTCATCGAGCAGAGCCTCGTTGACAAAGGCTCGCATGAGTGAGGCCGTGTTGTTCATGGTGTTCCTTCCGGGATGGCAACGAGCACACGCTCGATCCAGGTGACGACCCTGGTCATCACCTCCTTCTGAATGGCGGGAGTCTTGAACCAGTGCACCTCGACACCCTCAATCACCTCGAGGGACAAACGGTCGCCGTGGCGATTGCTCATCGCCAAGGCCTGCGCCTCGGCGGCACATCGATCATCGGTCCCAAACAACATCCACGTCGGCGACCTGGTCGGGGTGCGGTCAAGAAACACCGCCGCTTCGTGGATATCGCCATGCCCCTCCGTCGATGGCGACGATATCGGCGTCCTTCGGAGGGAGGCAAGCGATGCCTGGATCCTTGCCACGCCCTTGAGGGGCAACGGGGCAAACAGCTTCTTCGGTGGCGACACAAGTCCTACGGCAACTGGTGCAGGGTCCTCCACTGCGAGCGTCACCACCGACATGGCGCCCTTGCAGTAACCGAGGAGCAGGAGTGGCACGTCGTTCGTCGCTCGAGCGAACCATCGCACTGCCTCCAGCACTGCGTCGTCCCCCTTGTCGCCTTCCTCCGAGAGATGACTGTCGCAAACGCCGGCGCTGTCGCAGCGCAGCACCGTCACCCCGAGTCGGGCAACTGTCCGAGCCATCACCCGCCAGATGGAGTTGGCGCCACTCCGGTCCTCGCTCATACCGACCAGAATCACCAACGCCGCGAGCGGCGGACCGTCGGGCGTCGTGATGGTTGCCCCGAACAGGCCGCCCGATGTCCCGATCAGCACAGGATGCTCGACCACGGCGCCACTGACGCCGACATCGACGGCAAGGCGATCGACCACGTTCTCAGGCATCGGCACGCCCCGTCGTCCGGTTGAGCCAGTCGATGGCCGCTTCGCGAAGCGCCAGGTGATGATCGGGCGAACGACGCCGGCGGCTGCCTGGAACCACCACTTCCTCGACACCATCGAGCCCGATCGGCGTGCTCGCCTCGTATCGGATCGCCGCAGAACGTGTCACCCGAGTCGGATCGGCCGGCAGAAGTGGAGCCGTGGGAACGGGCGCCTCTCTCAGGTGCCGAGGGACAAAGCGGGACGCCGCCCAATCGGGGGGTCGGTCCTTCCCGAGACTGGTGCGACGAGCTGTTCGTTCAATCGCTGCGAAGTGGGCGTCGGCGTCGAGATCGGGCTCGATCAAGAGCAGGCGATCGGCACGACGGGACCGAGCAACCGCTACTGCGGGAACGGCGCCAACCTGCACGCCGGCAACAGCCACGATGCCGGGTCCATGGTCGCCGATCACCTCATCAAGCACCGCCTCGCCTGCAGCCACCAACTGCTGCATCGTCAGCGTTCTCGGATCGCCGTCGCTCTCGCCGTGACCGGGCCAATGGAACATCGCCGCCACTCCCCCATGCAGCGCCACTCCGGCACACACGTGATGGGCGATCTCAAACCCGTAGTCGCCATCGGCATGCCAGGCCGGGCAGACCACGAGACGCGGGCCGCCCGGTCCGGGATCGGTTGCGGCGTAGAGCGACATGTACAGCGACCCTGAAGCGGTGGGGAGGAAACGCACGTGCCGGAACAACCCGTCGCGGATGTGGACTGCGTCGCCCAACCAGTCACGTATTGCCACGGGAGCCAGGGTAGTGGCCTGACAGCCCGTGCTCCGCCAATCCGTGGCCGAACGCCCGGCGAGCTACGCCCGCAGAGCAGCGCCGTGTGCTGCCTCGACCGCCTCGATGAGACCTCGACGAGCATGCGCGACCTCGTCATCGGTGAGGGTGCGATCAGGTGCCTGGAATCGGATGGCGTACGCAAGGCTGCGATGGCCGGAAGGAACGGGAGCGCCCCGGTACACGTCGAACAGGCCGAGGCGAACCAGCAGCTCACCGCCCGCTTCCCGCAACGTTGCCTCCACCTCGCCCGCGGGAACGCGGTCAGCCACCACAAAAGCCAGATCGACATCACTCGAGGGATAGCGACTGATGGGGCGATACCGACCTTCGCCATGAGGAAGGCCCAGCAGGACGGCGAGATCGATCTCGAGCCAGCCGACCCGTTCGGCGATGGCCAATGAGGCGAGCGCCACAGGATCCACCTCCCCGACCCACCCGACAACGGTCCCGCCCACCACGATACGAGCGGTGCGGGTGGCATGCAGTGCGGGGGCTGCATCGGCCACAAGCCGAACGTCCCTCACCCCAAGGCCCTCCACCAGGACCATCCAGGTACTCACGGCCTCGGTGGCATCGCGTCCGGCCAGGGCAACCGCCACCATCTCGCGCTCGTCGGGGAGCGGGCCGCCGTCCACCGGACGACGGAACGCGCGCCCGATCTCGAACAGCGCGACACCGGCGTTGCGATGGGACTCGTTGTAGGCAACCGATGCCAACAGGCCGGGGAGCAACGACGTGCGAAGCAATGACTCCTCGGCTGCCAGAGGGTTGGCCACGACAACCGCTTCGTCGACTGCCAGTCCCAGACGCTGAAGATCGACGGGGGCCAGGAATGTCGTGCACCAGGCCTCGGAGGCGCCCGCGCCGACGAGGATCTGCCGCACCAGGCGACGATCCTGCTGGTAGGCCGAGAGACGACCGAAATGAGGCGATGAGGGTACGGTCTTCGGAATCGCCGTGTAGCCGTGAAGTCGGGCAACCTCCTCGATCAGGTCGACCTCGACCGAGCTGTCGGGTCGCCACGACGGGATCCGAACGTCATGCACGCCCTCGCCCACCAACGTCGCGCCGAAGCCCAGCGCCCCGAGATGGGAGCTGATCTGTTCGTCATGGAGCATGGTTCCCAGAAGTGCGTTGACCCGAGCCGTCCGCAGTCGGACAGGCTCCCGCTGGTCCAGGTCACCGACCCGGTCGAGCATGCCCGATGCGACCGAGATCGGGGTATCCGAGCAGCTCGTCAGCAACTCACAGAACCTCGCGGCGGCCACCGTTGCCATCTCGGGATCGGCCCCGCGCTCAAAGCGCGCCGACGCCTCGGAGCGAAGGCCCAATCGCTTCGAGGTCGTGGCGATGGCCATGGGCTGGAACCATGCCGACTCGAGCAACACCTCGGTGGTGTGGTCATCGATCTCGCAGGATGCTCCCCCCATGATCCCCGCAAGACCTACCGCCACGTCCTCCGCGTCGCAGATCAGGAGGTCGTCCGCCACGAGCCGACGTTCGACGTCGTCGAGTGTCACCAGGGTCTCGCCCGTTCGAGCCCTTCGGACACGCAGTCCGTGGCCCGCCACCCGATGGAGGTCGTACGCATGGTTCGGTTGGCCCAGCTCCAACATGACGTAGTTGGAGACATCAACCACATTGTTGATGGGTCGCATGCCGGCCAGGGTCAGCCGACGGGCCAGCCAGTCGGGCGACGGTCCCACCTTCACGCCGGACAGGACCCTGGACACGAAACGGCCGCACAGATCGGTCGCCTCGATGACCAGCGTCGTCACATCGCCGACCGCTCGTCCGTCCTCGATCACCTTGGGCTCCGGGATCCTCAACGGGACTCCCAATCGTGCGGCCAGATCACGTGCGACGCCCACCATCGACATGGCGTCCGGTCGATTGGCATTGATCTCGAGCTCGAGGATCACATCCGGCTCGATGCCCATGGCCTCGGCAAATGAGCCCCCCGGCGGGAGGTACCGATCGAGCAGCAGGATGCCCTCGTCGTGATCGACGCCGGGAAGGCCCAACTCGTCGGCGGCGCAGAGCATGCCGTTCGAGACCACGCCCTTCATCGTTCGCCTGGCGATGGCAAACTCGCCCGGCAGGACTGCACCGACGCGGGCGAAGGGGACGACATCGCCGACCTCGAAGTTCCAGGCGCCACAGACCACCTGGACCGGCGCCGCCGGCCCGTCACCGTCGTCGACCTGCACCACTCGAATCTTGTCGGCGCCTTCAATGGGCCCGATATCGAGGACCTTCGCGACGACAACGCCGTCGAGGCCCTGTCCGACGTGCTCAACAGACTCCACGGCCAAACCCAACTCCGCAAGCACCACGACCAGCTCGTCGAGACCGAGATCGAGGTCGACGTAGTCGCGCAACCAGGACAGGGGCACCAGCATCAGAACTGCTCCAGGAAGCGGATGTCGTTGGAGACAAGCTCACGGATGTCGTCGATGTTGTGGCGCATCATGGCGAGACGGTCGATGCCGAAGCCGAAGGCGAAGCCCGACCACACCTCCGGGTCGTAGCCAACCGCCCGAAAGACGTTGGGGTGCACCATGCCGCAACCGCCCAACTCCAGCCAGCCGGTTCGCCCACACGTGGGACACCCCGAGCCCTCGCAGACGACACACGTGATGTCGAGCTCGGCAGAAGGCTCGGTGAAGGGAAAATACGAGGGCCGCAACCGCGAGTGGATGCCGCGCCCGAAGTAGGCCTCGGTGAACGCGTCGATCGTTCCCGCGAGATCGGCGAAGCTGATGCCTCGGTCGACCACCAGCCCCTCGATCTGGTGGAAGTTCGGAAGGTGACTCGCATCGGTGGTGTCGCGGCGGTACACGCGACCCGGCATGATCGAGAAGATCGGCGGTTCGCCGCCCTCCATCACCCTGATCTGCACCGGTGAGGTGTGCGTGCGCAGCAGGATCGACTCGGGCTCGCCCAACTCGACATAGAGCGTGTCGAACATGCCGCGCGCCGGATGCCACGAGGGGATGTTCAGCGCCTCGAAGTTGTACCAATCGGTCTCGACCTCGGGGCCTTCCGCTACGGTGAACCCCATGCCGACGAAGACGTCCTCGAGGTGGTCACGAGCCTGCGTGACGACATGGAGATGACCTCGCTCCGGTGCGCGTCCATGGCGGGAGCCGGCCGGGATCTCGGTCAGATCGAGACGTTCCGCCTCGAGGCGTCGTTGCATCTCCGCCGATTCCAGAACGGCTCGGCGATCACCCAGGAGCGCCGCGATGGCGGTGCGAGCCGCGTTCAGCGCCTGGCCCGCCTCCCTGCGTTCCTCGGGGGACAGCGAAGCCATCGCGGACTTGAGCCCGGCGAGGGCCGAACGCCTGCCGAGGAGCTCCGCCTCCAGGTCGCGTAGGTCGTCAAGCGTTGCAACCGCGGCGATTCCTGCCCGTGCCCTTGCCTGAATCGGTTCGATCTGTCCAATCACGGTCACGGCTCGTCCTGCTCCAACAGTCTCTCGAAGGCGTCGGTGGGTAGCGTAAATCGAAACACACTTCCCTGCCCCTCGACGCTTTCGGCCACCAGGGTCCCTCCGTGGGCTTCCACGAGGCCTCGACTGATCCACAATCCCAGCCCCGATCCGGTGGGCCGACCGTGATCCCGGCGGAAGAACTTGGTGAACACGCGCGGAAGATCAGCCGCCGAAATGCCCTCGCCCCGGTCGTGCACCGTAACCGAGACATCGTCGGGCCCAACGGAACCCTCGACGCGAACACCCGTCGGATCGGCGTACTTGGCCGCGTTCTCGACGAGGTTGGTGAGAACTTGTTCGACCTTGTCCGGATCGGCGTACACCTGCGGAAAGGCCTCCTCGAAGGCCAACGAGCAGGCCAGCTCCGGGTAGGCCATGGTGACCTTTTCGACCACGGAGCGCGCCAGGGAGGCAAGGTCGACCATCCGTCGTTGCAGGACAAGACGACCGGTCTCGAGGCGGGAGATGTCGAGCAGCTCGCCGATCAGTCGGGTCACACGATCGGCTTCGTGGTTGATCTGACTCAACATCATCGTGCGCTGCTCGTCGCTGATCCGGTCGGCCCGGTTGAGCAGCAGCGAGGTGTAGCCCTTCACCGCCGTCAGGGGCGACCGCAGCTCGTGGCTCACGGTCGAGACGATCTCCATGCCCACCGGGTCGACCCTGGGGGCACGACGTCGATCGGGAACGGGCAAAGCCTGTTGGCGCCGACGACGAAGCACCTCGAAGCAGAGAACCGCCGTCGCCATCGAGACATTGAGCGACTCGGTGCGTCCGGCCATCGGAATGGTGACGAGCTCGTCGATGTGGCCCAGGAGCTCATCGGGCAGCCCGTTGGCCTCGTTGCCCACCACCAGGGCGACGGGACCGGTGAGATCGACCTCGTCGTAGGGCGTTCCGCCGTGCGCCACGGTCCCGAGGCGCCGAACGCCGGACGCCGCCAGGCGCTCGAGCACGTCGGCGGGGGCGCCGCTGCTCACGATCGGCACGTGGAACATCGATCCTGCCGACGCACGAACGGTCTTCGGGTTGAACACGTCGACCGAGCCGTCGCAGAACACGACACCGTCGGCGCCGGCCGCCTCGGCACTCCTCAGGACCGTGCCCGCGTTGCCGGGATCACGAACATCGGCACAAACCACCAGGAAGGTCGGGTCCACCAACTCGTCGAGAGACAGGTCGCACCAAGGCGCGATCGCGACCACGGGTTGGGGCGTGACCGTGCTCGTCACCCGTTCGAGGACGCCGGCCGCAAGGCTGTGCACCCTGACACCTGCGTCACCGCATCGCTCCAGCAGCGACGCAATCTCCGGTCCGCCGGCAGAGGCGGCATCGACGAACACCGCTTCGAGCGCCAAGCCTGCGTCAAGTGCCTCACCGATGATCTTTGCCCCTTCGAGCACGAATGCCCGCTCCCCCGCTCGCAGGTTGCGTTGGCGACCGAGCCGTCGAAGGCGATCCACCTTCTGATGACGGGCGCCCAGGGCGCCCGACTCCGCCACTTCGCCTAGGACGCCTGGCGAGCCGATGCCTCGGCCGCCACCTTGACCAGGGCGGCGAAGGCCTGGGGCTCGGCAACGGCAAGGTCGGCGAGCACCTTGCGGTCGACCTCGACCTGGGCGAGATGCAACCCGTTCATGAAGCGGCTGTAGCTCATGCCGTTGAGGCGAGCGGCGGCGTTGATGCGCTGAATCCAGAGCTTGCGGAAATCACCCTTGCGAGCGCGACGGTCACGAAAGGCGTAGTTGCCCGAGTGCATGACCTGTTCGTTCGCGGCGCGAAACGACCGGCTCTTGTTGCCGTAGTAACCCTGCGCCTGTTCGAGAATGGCGCGGTGGTGCTTCTTTGCATGTACTGCTCGCTTGACCCTGGCCATGGCGATGGCTCCTTTCGGGGCTCACTTCGTGAGGGGGGAGTAAATGGAAACGGTGGCCGTTGAGCGGCCCTGATGCTCAGTGGGGCGTGAGAAGCTCGGACCTACCTGAGGCCGAGCAGACGCTTGGCGCGACTCTCGTCACCACCCACGACCTGTGCCTCGGTGGAAAGATGACGAGTTCTCTTCGAGGACTTCTTCTCGAGAATGTGATTCTTGAAAGGGCGCCGGCGCATGATCTTTCCGGTGCCGGTGACCTTGAACCGCTTCGCTGCGCCCCGGTGTGACTTCATCTTTGGCATGGGTACTACTCCTGCATGTCGTTTGTCTCTGGTTGGCCCTCCGGAACGATGGCCACGAGGGCGCCATCCGAAGGCTCGATCGTCTCGCTCGCTGATGTCACCGGCGCTTCCGAGGTCACCGGCGCATCCACCTCGACAGGCTCGCCGGCAGCCGGGGCAACCTGGATGCCGGACTCGGGTGAGGCGCCATCTTGAAGCTCGGCCGCAGCTTCTTCACTCTTGGCCTTGCGCTGCGCTGCTTCCCATGCCGCCTGTACCCGCTTGTCGGGAGCCAGCACCATGGTCATGTTCCGCCCGTCGAGCCGAGGAGTTGCCTCGATCTTCGCCAGGTGGGTGGTCTGCGCTGCCACATTGTCCAGGATCTTCATGCCCAACTCGGGGTGATGGACCTCACGACCCCTGAACATGATGGTGACCTTGACCTTGTGGCCCTCCTCCAGGAAACCCACGATCTTGTGGGTCTTGGTGTCGAAGTCGCCCTTGCCGATCTTGACCCGGTACTTCATCTCCTTGATGGCGACCTGGGTGCTCTTGCGCCGGGACTCCTTGGCCTTCTGCGCCGCCTCGTACTTGTACTTGCCGTAGTCCATGATGCGACAGACGGGTGGATTGGCCTGAGGGGCGACCTCCACGAGGTCGAGATCCTGCTCGCGTGCAATGTTGAGCGCCTCGGCAAGCGGGGTGACCCCCACCTGTTCGCCCTCGGCTGACACAAGGCGGACCTCACGGGCCCGGATGCGATCATTGATGCGAGGCTCGTTGTTTGCAGGTGTTGCGATTGGGCATCTCCTCGGTTTGGCCGGCCCCATCGACATCGACAGAACCGGCAATCGGAGGAAAGCGGCGCCTCGAACCACAAACGCGGGGCTCACGAGGAGCCCGTAGTCGATCGACCCGTCGTGCACAGCCGAAGCCGGCAGCCGGGTGGGGCGCATGCCTTTGCAGCCGGCCCGCTTTCCCTATTCAGTTGTGGCGCTAGGGTACCAGCATGAGCAGCATCTGGACACCAGGAGGCGAAGTGCCCGTCGACAGGGGTGGTGGGACGGGAGGCCAGACGCCTCCCTCCTCTGCCTCTCGACCGCCCATGGGCGGCCCCGGCGGGGAGGAGCTCTCCCCCGAACAGCAGGCACAGATGGAGGCCGAGCTGGCCGCCATGCAACAGGAGCTGGTCAACACGCCGGCCTCGGTGGTCATCGCCAACCACGCCATCGGGCTCTTCCAACTCGCCGCCCTGCACCTCAGTGTGCAGCCTCCCAACCTGGAACAGGGTCAGCTGGCAATCGATGCCCTCGGCGCGTTGGTCGAAGGGCTTGCCGGTCGCCTCGACGAACACGAGGCGAGCCTGGTCGACGCCCTCGCCCAACTCCGCATGGCCTTCGTGCAGCTCAAGGCGCGCGGCGACACCCCGCCGGGGTAAATGCCTCCGGGCCAGATGACGATCGTTGCGACGAAGTGCTCCGCACCAAGTTCCTCGTCGTACTTGCCGCGCTCAGTTGGGATGAGCGCCATGTCCTTGCCCATCCATGTGAGCCCGAGGCGCCCCTTGGGAGATCTCATGCACCACCTTCCACGGTCGAATCGCGCCCGCTCTTGGCCCCATCCCACAACGCCGCGACCGGGACTGCCCACACCCGCTCGCCGAGGCGAGCGGTCAGAGGACCGGTGTGGAACAGGATGCCGCATTGGAACCGATCGCCGAGGCGATCACTCAGGAACGTCAGGGCGTTCGCGTCGCGCTGGTTCACGGTTCGGGCTGACTTCACCTCGAGCGCAACCGCAGTGCCGTCAGGGCGCTCGATGATGATATCGACCTCGAGACCGGAGCGATCTCGGAAGTGGGCGAAGGTCAACGCCTCATCGATCGACGCCGCTTGGCGCATCAACTCTGCGAGCACGAAGGATTCGAGGAACGCACCGCCCATTGCCGCCGTACTGAGCCGCTGCGCCGAAAGCGACAGCACGCCGGCGGCGAGCCCCGTATCGGTGACGTGAACCTTCGCCCGGTGCCCGGCCTTGGCGGACACGCCAACCGTCCACCCCGGCAGCTCCGTCGTGAGATACAGACGCTCGAGCAGCCGGCGGTACGTCGCCACCGTGGGCTGCGACACGTCGAGCGAGCGAGCGAACTCGGTGTTGACTGCTGTCGACGATGTTCGCTGTGCGATCAGCCGGTAGAGGCGGGACAACGCGCCGGAGTGACGGATGTCGATGAGCTCAGGCAGATCTCGGTCGGCCACGGTTGCGAGATAGCTCGCGAACCACCGGGTTCGCTGGGTCGTCGTCGCACGCCGGAGGGCAGCCGGGTACCCGCCCGCCGCTACCACTTCGAAGACGTCGTTGCGCTCGAGCTCGGTTCGGAAGTTGCGAGGCTCGCCCTCCGCGAGGAACTCAGCCAGCCATCGGTGCTTCGCGCCGAACGTCTCGGCCGCCGCAAGCGGCATCAGTGAGAGCCGATGCGCTCGCCCAGTGAGCGTCTCGGTCCCGGGCGGGAGCAGGAAGGAGCTCACCGATCCGGCGAGCAGGAACCGCCCCGCGCCGCCTTCGCGGTCGACGACGCGCTTGACGTACGAGAGCACTTCCGGCGCGCGGTGGAACTCGTCGATGGCGACGAGCCCTGGCGACGCCAACGCCGTGCCGACGTCTTCCCGAACGAGCTGGAGCACGCTGTCGTCGTCGAGATCGAGCACCAGCGCGCCCCGTCGCTTGGCGATAGAGCGCAGCAACGTGGATTTGCCGGACCCTCGCGGCCCTTCGAGCAGGATCGCCGGCTCCTCGTCGAGCAGTTCGTCGACGAACGGTTCCGCCCACCGCTGCACGTGCTCGATCGGGGGGATCACGCCGGCCACCCTAGCCCAAGTTGATGAATCGTCTCGATCCAACTTGCATGATCGTCCCCGGCATAGTCACAGGATCGTCCGGCTGCGGATCCCTGCCAGGCGACGTCGGCTTCGCCACAGCCGTTGTCGTCGTCCGGACTCGGGGCGACGTCGACAAGCATGTAGGCCCTCTGCCCGACCCGCAGCTTGGCGATGCTCAACAGTGGGTCCCGTGGTACCGTTCGAGCGGAGCCTCCCAGGGCGGCGGTGAATACCTGTCAAACGAACTCGGCGACAAGTTCGCACGTCAGTTGTGGGAAGCGAGTCGGATCACCCGAGAGCGGTAACGGCGCCTGCTTCGTCGTCGCCTCGACGGCCGGGGGTGATGTTGAAGGCGACCCGGGTTCCGGTTTCGATGGTGCGCGAGCCGTCGACGATGGCGGTGCAGTGAAAGAAGATCTCATGCCCGGCGTCATCGCGCAGCGTGCCGTAGCCGGCGTGCTCGTCGAAACCGACAACGACGCCGAGACCGATCGGTCCCATCAGCCGTGCGCCGCCATCAGTGGACGATCTTGGCCAGGGGAAGCTCGATGATGTCGCTTCCGCCGGCGTACTTCAGTGCGGGGATCAGCGTGTTGATCGTGGCCTTGGCCACGACCGTCTCGACGGCAAAACCGCCTTCGCCGAAAAGCTTGGAGACCGTGGGAGCCTTCATCGACGGCAACAGAGCGATGACCCTGTCGAGGTCGGCATCGGCGACGTTGAGCTTGACCAGCACCTTGCCGCGAGCCTCGAGGCTTCCCTGCAACAAGGTGTGCAGCTGTCCCATGGCATGGCGTTTGGCGGGGTCCTCGTAGGCGATCGGGTTCGCGACGAGCTCGGTGTAGCTGGTCAGCAGCGTGGCGATGATCCGCAGCTTCGCGGCACGCAGGGCACGGCCCGTCTCGGTGATCTCGACGACGGCATCGGCCACGTCGGGGATCTTTGCCTCGGTGGCGCCGTGGGAAAGACGAACCCGGGCATCCACGCCGTGCTCGAGCAGATAGCGGCGGGTCAACTCGGGGTACTCCGTCGAGACCCGCACGCCGGCAGGCAGATCGCCGACCTTCTCATAGGGAGAGTCATCGGCGACCGCCAGGACCACCTGGATGGGCCGAGCAGTTGCCTTCGAGTAGTGCAGCTCACCGAGCGAGACGACATCGCTGGCGGTCTCCTCGATCCAGTCCCGCCCGGTGATGCCCAGGTCGTAGAGACCCTCGGCCACATAGCTCGGTATCTCCTGGGGACGAAGAATCCGGACATCGATGACGCGGGGGTCGTCGATGGTGGCCTTGTAATCGACATCCGAGCGGCGGACAACGGCCAGATCGGCCGCCTCGAACAGTTCCAAGGTGGCCCGTTCGAGTGAACCCTTGGGAAGGACAAGCTTGAGCACGTCTATCGACCTTTCGAGGCCGCAGCGGCCTTGGGCAGTTGGCGCAGCAGGTCGGCCATCTCGATGAGGGTCTCGGCCGACTCGTAGCCCTTGTTGCCGGCCTTCGTTCCCGCTCGCTCGATGGCCTGCTCGATGGTCTCGGTGGTCAGCACACCGAAGATGACCGGCACGCCGGTGTCGAGCGAGGCGCGTTGGATGCCCGAGGCGCACTGACCGGCCACCTGCTCGTAATGGCCTGTCGCGCCACGTATGACGGCTCCCAGGCAGATCACCCCGTCGTACTCCCCCGATGACGCCAACTGTTTTGCAACGAGCGGCAGCTCGAAGGCCCCGGGAGCCCACACCACCGTGATCGAGGCCTCGTCCACGCCGTGGCGCACCAATCCGTCGAGGGCGCCGCTCAACAGTCGCTCGGTGATCAGGTCGTTGAAGCGACCGCACACCAGCCCCACACGCAGGCCGTCACCCCGCATGGCGCCTGCATATTCGGCGCCGACGGATCGGCTCCGTGATTCAAAGGACGTCATCGAGACCCTCCAGAAGGTGACCCATGCGCTCCCGCTTGGTGCGCAGGTAGTGGATATTTTCCTCGGTCGGAATGGATTCGAGGGGCACCCGGTCGACGATCTCGAGACCGAAACCCTCCAGACCACCGTACTTGGCGGTGTTGTTGGTCATGAGCCGCATCGTCGTGATGCCGAGGTCGACCAGGATCTGTGCCCCGATACCGTACTCACGGCTGTCGACGGGAAGGCCCAGCTCGGTGTTGGCATCGACGGTGTCGTGGCCCCGCTCCTGGAGGCTGTAGGCGAGGAGCTTGTTGCTGATGCCGATGCCCCGACCCTCGTGGCCGCGCAGATACACGACCACACCCATGCCCTCCGCTGCGATCTGCTCCAGGGCCGAATCGAGCTGACTGCCGCAGTCACAGCGCAGCGAGCCGAACACATCGCCGGTGAGGCACTCGCTGTGCACGCGCACCAACACGTTGTCCTCGCTCTGCACGGCGCCTCGGACCATCGCCAGATGGTGCTCACCGTCGATCAGCGACTCGTAGGCGTAGCAGGTGAAGTCACCCCACTGGGTGGGAATGCGCGCCTCGGCCATGCGACGTACGAGCTTCTCGCCCTGGCGGCGGTGGCGCACCAGTGCGGCGATCGAGATCATCAGCAGGCCGTGCTCGGCGCAGAATGCCTCGAGATCGGGGACCCGGGACATCGTGCCGTCGTCGTTGACCAGCTCGCACAGGACGCCTGCCGGATAGAGGCCGGCCATGCGGGCGAGGTCGACGGCTGCCTCGGTGTGTCCCGCCCGCTTGAGCACGCCACCCTCCCGGTAGCGCAACGGGAAGATGTGACCGGGTCGAGCCAGGTCCTTCGGCCGGGTGGCGGGGTCGATCATGGCCTTGATCGTGGCCGATCGGTCAGCAGCGGAGATGCCCGTGGTGGTGTCGTGGCGATAGTCGACCGACACCGTGAAGGCCGTCCGGTGGCTCTCGGTGTTGTTGGCCACCATGAGGGGAAGGTCGAGCTCTTCGAGGCGCTCACCGGTCATGGGCAGACAGATCAGCCCCGAGGTGTGGCGGACGAAGAACGCGATCTTCTCCGGGGTCGCGAACTCGGCGGCCATGATGAGATCGCCCTCGTTCTCACGGTCCTCGTCGTCGACGACGACGACGATCTCGCCTCGCCCGATCGCCGCCACCGCATCGTCGATCGATGCGAACTTCGAGCTGCGCCCGGTGTCGTCCTTGGTGCTCATGTTTTGTCCCCCTTCGTTGCCGTGTCGATCTTCAGTGCTGTCCCGATGTCCGCCAACCCGCTGTTCGAGCCTGCCAGCAGTCGTTCGACGTGCTTGGCCATGACGTCGACCTCCAGGTTGACCCGGTCACCCGGACCCTTGTGCCCGAGGGTCGTGACCTCGGCCGTGTGCGGGATCAGCGCCACGGTGAACCCGTCGTCGTAGACCTCGACCACCGTGAGACTCACGCCGTCAACGGTGATCGATCCTTTTTCGACGATGTAGCGACCGAGGTTCCCGGGCAACCGCACGGCCAGTTCCGGCGCCGCTCGAAGGATCTCACCGGTTGCGTCCACATGGCCGAGCACGATGTGGCCGCCGAGGCGATCGGCCAAGCGGACGGGCCTCTCGAGATTGACCGGGTCGCCGGCTTCCAGATCACCGAGGTTCGTACGGGCACAGGTCTCATCGGTGACGTCGGCCTGCCACCAGCCGTCACCCTGATCGGTCAGGGTCAGACAACACCCGTTGACGGCGATGGAATCGCCGAGTCCCGCGCCCTCGAGGACCGTCGTCGCACGGATGCGAAGGCATTGGCCCTCAAGGGACTCGACGGTTCCGAGCTCTTCCACGATGCCGGTGAACATCTAGTGCTCTCCTCCCGCGCCCACGGCAGCGAGCTCGACACGCAGATCGGCGCCCAGCCGGCGCACGTCCACGATTTGGCCTTCCCACACGTCGGCCATGGTCGCCGCCCCCGACCCGGCGAACAACGGTCGGGCATCGTCGCCACCGAAGAGCTTCGGGGCCAGGTAGATCACGTAGCGATCAACCAGACCGTCGCGGTGAAAGGCGCCGGCGACGGTTGCCCCACCCTCGACCATGACCTGCAGGACACCTCGGGCGCCGAGCTTATCGAGCACCTCTCCCAGATCGCCGTCCAGCTCGAGGGCGGGATGGACCTTCGCATCCGCCGGCGCCCTGCCCAGGATAACTCGCAGAGGGTCGCGACCCTCCACGTGGCGCACCGTGAGCGACGGATCGTCGGCTCGCACCGTGCCGGCGCCGACCACGATGGCGTCGCTCTCGGCGCGGATGCGATGGGCATCGACACGCGCGGGCTCGCCGGTGATCCAGGTGGAAGTGCCGTCCGGCGCCGCGGTTCGTCCGTCGAGCGATGCTGCCAGCTTGAGGACGACCCAGGGGCGCCCCGTCGCGCGGTGCTTGAGGTAAGGGGCAAGCTGTGCCCTGATCGCTGTCTCCTGCGCTCCGACCGACACCTCGATGCCGGCGTCGCGCAGCCTGGCGATGCCGGCCCCCGACACCTGCGGGTCGGGATCGGTGACTCCCACGACCACACGCCTGATTCCTGCGGCAATGATGGCATCGGCGCAGGGCGGCGTACGGCCGTGGTGCGAGCACGGCTCGAGCGTGCACCACAAGGTTGCGCCTCTCGCCTTTTCACCGGCGGCAGCGAGCGCTACGGCCTCGGCGTGGGGACCACCGGGGGGTTCCGTCGCTCCGGCGAAGCGCTCGCCCTCGGGTGACTCGATCACGCAACCCACCCAAGGATTCGGAGCGGTCCGGGACCGGACGGACGCGGCGAGTTCGACGGCTTGTCGCATCGCCTCTCCGTCGTCCACGTCCCTCTCCTCCGGTCGGGGGCGCGCGACCGATGTCCGCGCCCTCGCTCTCATCCGGACTCTGACCGTCGGCCCTGGAGTTCCACCAGATCGGCCTCCACGCCCGTGCATGGAGGTTCGCGGACTGTTACCGCCGGTTGGGAATCTCACCCGACCCCGCGAGGGGCATATCACGCACCCAGTGTAAACCCGCCAGGTCGCGTTGCGCCCGTTCGTGACGAATCCGACCGACCGGGCCTCAGCGGATCTGGCGGATTCTTCCGGCCGATCCCCAGGTTCGGTCCGCCGTGAGGATGTCGCCCCCGACGCGCTCGGCGAGCGCCTGGCAGAAACGGTCGGCAAGCGAGAGGCCTTCACCCCTGCGCCACCGTCGTGCAGCCCATTCGCCATCATCACCAACCACAGGATCGATCCGAAGGTCGTAGCTGATGAGCAGAGCACGAACAAGGTCCCAATCGCGGCCCGACGCCAGCACCTTTTGGGCGACCTCCGACCAGTTCACCGCTCCACAGCACGCTTCGCCGACAAGGGCCTGCTCGACGATCTCGGCGCCCGCTTCGTCCTGCAGAAACGCCAGGATGGCCGACGCATCGAGCACGACGGTCACGCAGCATCCTCCTGCTCGGCCGCTGCACGCCGTTCGGCAAGAAGCTCGCCGACCAAATCCAGGCCTTGGAGCTCACTGCGAACCCGGGCCCGAAGCTGCTCTCGCGTCAACAACACCAGGCCGGCAGGAGTGTCCAACAGGATGAGCGTGGTCCCTTCGACCAGTCCGCCACGCTCCCGCACGTCGGCAGGCACGACAATCCTTCCCCGATTTCCCACAACGACGGCGTATGTCCCACTCATGGCTCGATGATACCACCCTGTCCATACAGGTGGGCCTCTGCCTGTGTGGGCCCGACGCCACGGGCCTACCTGCAATCATCGTGGGCAATTATTGGCACATGCGATTGCACATAGCCTTGGATGATGCGTTGGTCTCGGAGCTCGATCGACGGGCGGGTGCTCGTCGACGAAGCGCGTTCATTGCCGAGCTGATCCAGCGTGGTCTCGATGATGAGCGACGCTGGGACGACATCGAGGCGGCACTCGGCCAACTCGGTGAGAGCGGGCACGACTGGGATGCCGACCCGGCGGCATGGGTGCAGGCGCAGCGTCGAGGCGATGGGTTGGCCGGCCTTCGTCGCATGGGGGTTGAGCCGTGGGTCTGCGTCATCTCCGTCGAGGAAATATGGCGAGGCGTTCGACCCACCGAAGAGCAGGTCGTTCGGAGGCTGTTCAAAGGGCTTCGTCTGGCGCCCCTCGGCGTGGCCGAAGGAGAGCAGGCCGGTCGTTGGCGACGGGATCTCGCCGGACGCGGCGTGACGGTCCACCAGGCCGACTGTCTGATCGCCGCTGCGGCGGTCGGCGTCGGGGCGACCTTGGCGACGGCCAACGTGGCCGATTTCCCGATGCCTGAGGTCGTTGTCGAGCACTGGCCCATCGGCGAATGAGCCATGGGCGTTGGCGTCGATCTCAGCGACGCAACTGAAGCCTCGATCCTCAGGGGTGTTGCGTAGGGCGGTTCGCCAAGAGCAAGAGGGCATGGGGGATGACGTCGACAACAGCCTTGAGGCACTCGACTGCGCCCTTGGAGGATCCGGGGGTGTTGAGGATGATCGCTTGGCCCAGGGTGCCTGCGGTCGCGCGGGAAAGACGACCGAGAGGACCGGCCTGGCG
>JACOTK010000151.1 GCA_016178435.1 Actinomycetota bacterium | reverse complement strand
TGTTCGGCTCCTTACCCATGAAGCCGGCTCGTTGGGGGCCGGACGGCTGCGATAGAGTCACACGACGCAGTGACAAGACCTCGGAGGGGGACCATGCGTAATTGGCGAACGAGGCCTGCAGCGGGAGTGGTTGGTGGCCTGCTGGCCGCCGGGGTGGTGTTGGTGCAGCCTGTCGAGGGCCTGACCCCATTACGAGCGGGGAAGGTCGACGGCGCCGTCCAGATGCCTGCGCCGCTTGCTCCGAAGGCGGACCTCGATGGGGACCGGTTGTTCGATGACCTGGAGGAACGCCTGGTCGACGTACCGTCGAACGAACGGTTGCCGATCATCGTCACGCTGGAGGAGGAGCTTTCGGGTCCGGTGATCGAGCGTCTGGTCGATCGGGTGGGCCCTCTGGTCGTCACCCGTCAACTGCCCATCATCAACGGTTTTGCGGCGACGGCCACAGTGCCACAGATCAGGTTGCTCGCGAAGCTGCCCGGGGTTGCCCGTGTTGAGGAGAACTCACCGGTACATGCCACGAACGACTCCGCCCAATCATCGTTCGGGGTAACCAAGGCGCGACTCGACCTGCCGGGACTCGACGGCGATGGTGACGGCGACCCGGCGACGTACTCCGGCGCCGACCTCGTGGCAGCAGTCATCGACACCGGGATCGATCCCGGCCACCTCGATCTCGATGACGGGAAGGTGATCGGGTTCCACGATCTGGTCAACGGCCAAACGGTTGCCTACGACGACCAGGGCCACGGGTCCCATGTCGCGGCGACGATCGCAGGTGACGGTGAGGGTCGCGCCGATCGCGCCTACAAGGGGGTTGCTCCCGCAGCCGCTCTCGTTGGCGTCAAGGTGTTGGATGCCAACGGCAGCGGCACGATGGCGGACGTCACGGCCGGCATCGATTGGGTGGTGGCGAACAAGAGCGCCTACGGCATCGAGGTGATCAACCTCTCCTTGGGATCAGGCGGCTGTTCCGATGGCACGGACGCAACCTCGAAGGCGGTGAACACGGCCAGTGCCGCAGGGATCGTCGTGGTGGTGGCGGCCGGCAATGGCGGGCCGGGGACCTGCACGATCGGCTCACCCGGTGCAGCCAAGAGTGCCGTCACCGTGGGGGCGATGACCGACCTGGGTGTTGGGGGTTTCGGCCTCGCCGGTTTCTCCAGCCGTGGCCCCACCGCCGACAATCGCATCAAGCCCGATGTCGTCGGACCCGGGGTGTCGATCTCGTCTGCCGACGCCGGAACAACGAACGGCTACGTCCTCATGAGCGGTACCAGCATGGCCACACCGTTTGTGGGCGGTACGGCGCTGCTGATTCTCGATGCTGCACCCGGATCGAGCCCCGACCAGGTGAAGGCTGCGGTGACGGGCACCGCTGTCGACTGGGCGAGTGGAGGCGACAACAAGGTGGTTGGCTCGACGGGGCCTGACATCGACTACGGGGCCGGGCGTCTGGATTCCTACGCAGCGTTGTCGAGTGTCGTGTCGGGACTGGCCGCGCCGCCGACGGTTCCGGGCCATGCCCGGTTCGAAGGCAGCCTCTCGGCAACAGGGGCGCAGGTTGACATTCCTCTCTACGTCGCGGACAGCGCCTTTCCGCTGACGGCGACCTTCATCGAGCCCGGCGTGTCCGGCGCCTCGGCAAGTTCGCCGGATCTGGACATCTACCTTCTCGATGCAAATGGAGCGCAGGTGGCTGCGTCGGAGAGCTCGAATCGACAGGAGTCCGTGTCGATCAGCCCCGTCACCGGCCGGTACACCTTGCGGATCCGGTCCTACAAGGGGGCGGGGGCTTACCTGGTCGATGTTTCAGCGGGCCTCGGCACCCCTCCGCCTCCTCCCGCGACCGTGACGGCGACCCCATCGACGAGCAAGGTCCTGACGGGTTCGTTGAGCAGTGGGAGCGCAGCCTCACTTGGCGCCGACGACAATGCCTATCTGGTGGTGAAGTCCAACACCTCCTACACCAAGACCAGCGCCTGGCAGGTCGGGTTCACCGGGATCCCGACGAATCCCTCGATATTGCAGGTGAGCTACCAGGGCAAGAACTCCCGCAGTTGCACGCAGACCGTTGACATCTGGCGATTCACCGACAGCACCTGGGTCAAGCTGGACTCCCGTGCGGTCGGGACGACCGAGGTGCTCGTCGCCGACCGCTCGCCGACTGGGACGCTTGCGAACTTTGTCGGTGCCGGCGGTGAGGTCCGGGTGCGGGTGCGTTGTCAGACGCGGTCGGGGTCGTTCACCTCGAGTGGCGATCTCCTCCGGCTGTCCTACGCTACCCCGTAGTGTCAAGGCCGTCGGGGTTCGGTGGCTGGGATCATGGTGGCGGACGGCGGTTCATGGCGATAGCCCGGCCGGCAGCTTACGCGTTGGAGCTGCGTGCCCAAAGCGTGAAGCGGGTGATCGGAAGAAACCCCATACGTTGAAACCCGGGACGACTGAAGTCGCTGGTGTAGGCGACGGCGGGAAGCTCTGGGGCATCCCGGAGTCGAGCCCACACGAGCGCTTCCCATACCCCCCGTCGTCGAGCCTGTGGAAGCGTCGCGGCCATGCAGAGGTTCACCAGGCCTTCGGCGATGAAGCGTGTCGCGCATGCAACGGCGGCGCCGTCGAGAACGCCGAGGCGAATGAGCAGATCCCGGTCGAGCAGCGCGCCGGGAAAGACGGTTCCCCTCGGCAGGCCTGCCGCCTCGTCGAGTGGGTATCCCTCGATCATGATGCGTTCTGCCTCCATCAGGTCGCCGGCGGTGGTGATGGAGCGAATCTCCACCCCGGGCGCGGGTTGGTGATCGAAGGGGAACGCTCCGCGCGCCATGAACGCCGGGTGCCCCACGAGCGACCATCCGAGGGGCATCAGATCGGGCGTGGGCCAGATCGAGAGCAGCGTGACGGGGCGATCCTGCACCGGGGCGTAGAACGACCGGATCTCGGCCATCGCCGAATCACCCCGATTGACAATCGGTTGCAGCAGCACGGCCTGATTGAAGTAGGGGATGGGTCCGCCCGTGTCGGCCAGGGCCACCCGATCGGTGCGCTCGACCCTTCCGCCGCAGGCGGTGGCGATCGTCGCGTTCAGTCCACTCTGGTTGAAGAGGAACTGGCGCATCAGGGTGTCGTCGACGGGAGTGTCGGGCAGCCATCCGGTCTCCGGCGGTCGTTCGTCAGGCATGGGGGAACCCTGATCGATGGACGGGGCGAGGTCAAGCACCTGCGTGGTGGGAGCTGCCCCGGGGATGATCCGACCGGTGGGTCGGAAGTTGCGGAAACGGAACTTGTCAAGCGACGTGAGACAACTTCTCATGCGGATTTGATGAGTGTTTCGGGAGTGGGTTCGTTGATCCATGCGACGGTGGGCAGCTTCGGCGGCTGAGGCCGTCGATGCCGGAACCGGGCGGGGTTGGTGGCGTAGGCGGCGTCGAGGGTGACGGCGCG
>JACOTK010000028.1 GCA_016178435.1 Actinomycetota bacterium | reverse complement strand
TGGCGCACCGGCGGGAGGGACCACGCAGGACGGTGGCGGCAAGAGCGCACCGGCGGGAGGGACCACGCAGGACGATGGCGGAGGGGACGGTGGCGGAGGGGACGGTGGCGGGCAGGGCGGTGGCGGGCAGGGCGGAGGTGACCCGCAGGCACGTGACACCCAGACGAGTGGGAACGCAGGGACGGGCGTGACGGCCCATGCCTTGTTGCTCATCGATGCCGCGGCGTTCCATCGTGGCCACACCAATCCCGGTGAGATCTGTGAGCTCGCCGGTGTGGGTCCGATCGACGTCGCATCGGCGAAACGGCTCTTCGGTGACGTCATCGTCGACATCATCGTCACCGACGGGGTGGACGTGCGCACGGTTGCCCATGCGGGGCGAACCGCCAACCGTCGCCAGAAGGCAGCGCTGCTCGTCAACTGGGAATGTGAGATCCGAGGCTGCAACGTCACCCGCAACCTCGAGATCGACCACATCGTCCCCTACGCCGAGAGCGGACAGAGCGACTTCGAGCACCTGGGACCGAAATGTCGATGGCACCACCACCTCAAGACCCACAAGGGTTGGCGTGACGGGCCACGGGACCCCGATGGCAAACGGACGTTGATCCCCCCGAAGGGGCCGAACCGAACGGACGAGCGCGCCGGAGATGGCAGCGGCCCGGCGGGTCGGAACAACAACAGTTCAGCTGAGCGCCCGACCTGACGCGCCCGCCCGACCTGACGCGCCCGCCCTACGCAGGCTTCAGTTGCTCGCCAAACCGCTCAGGGCGTGGCTTCGGGCATGCGGCGGTCCTTTTGATCACGCAGGCGCACGACCTTGTTGACGGCATTGAGGAACGCTCGGGCCGAGGCTTCGACCACATCGGTGGAAAGGCCGCGTCCCGATACGCGCACGCCTTCTGCCTCGAGCTGCACGATCACGTCGCCGAGGGCATCGACACCACCGGTGACCGACGAGACGTTGAAGTCGGTCAACGCTCCCTCGACACCGGTCGCCGCCTTGATCGCCTTGCAAGCCGCATCGATCATGCCGTCGCCCTCTGCCGTTGCCTCGACCTGGTCGCCGGCTCGCACGAGCACCACGGTGGCCTGGGGTGTGCCGACGGTCCCGCCGCTCACCTTCAGGGAATCCAGCTCGAACCCATCGGCGACATGACCGCCGATCTCCTCGGCGACGATGGCCTCGAGGTCGGCATCGGTCAGCTGGACCTTGCGATCGGCAAGCTCCTTGAATCGTTTGAAGGCCGCATCGAGTGCCGGACCCTGCAACGTGAGACCCATCTTGGCCAGCGTGTCCGAAAAGGCATGGCGACCCGAGTGCTTGCCCAACACGATCTGGCTGCCGGTCTGTCCCACCGAGCCGGCGTCGATGATCTCGTAGGTGGTGCGCTCCGCCAGCACGCCGTGTTGGTGGATGCCCGACTCATGCGCAAAGGCGTTGCGGCCGACGACCGCCTTGTTGAACTGCACCGGATAACCCGTCAGACGGGCAACGAGTCGGCTCGTCCGGGCAAGCTCCTCGGTGTGGATGCCGATCTCGACCCCCGGGAACTGGTCGGGCCTGATCTTGAGCGCCATGACCACTTCCTCGAGCGCGGCATTGCCGGCACGTTCGCCCAGGCCGTTCACGCACACCTCCACCTGACGGGCGCCCGCCTGTATGCCCGCCAGGGAGTTCGCGGTCGCCAGCCCCAGGTCGTTGTGACAATGCGTCGAGGTGACGTAGTCACCCTTGACCTCGCGACGAACGTACTGGATCAGCGCCCCGAAATCCCAGGGGATGCCGTAGCCGACGGTGTCGGGGATGTTGAGGGTGTTCGCCCCGGCGTCGACGGCAGCCTGAAGCACCTCGATCATGAAGTCGAGCGGCGTGCGGGTCGCGTCCTGGGGACTGAACTCCACGTCGTCGGTGTGCATGCGGGCGCGGGCAACGCCTGCCCGGGTCTCGGCCAGGACCTGCTTCTCGTCCATCTTCAACATGTGCTCCATGTGCTGGGGGCTCGTGGAGATGAACACATGGATACGTCCCCGCTGGGCATGGCGCACGGCATCCCAACAGCGGTCGACATCGGCCAACTGGGTGCGCGAGAGGCCACAGATCACCGGCCCCTCGACCTGTTTGGCGATCGCCTCGACCGCCTCGAAGTCACCCTGGCTCGCAACCGGAAAGCCCGCCTCGAGCACATCGACACCAAGACGAGCAAGCTGCTCGGCGATCTCCAGCTTCTCCAGGGCATCAAGGGAGATGCCCGGTGACTGCTCGCCGTCTCGCAACGTGGTGTCAAAGATGATGACCTTGTCGGTCATGTCGCCCGCTCCCGTTCTCCCGTACCGGTCGAGATCAACCGGCCTCTCAGCCTGCCATGGCGTGAACTGACACGATACCCGGGGCCTTGCGCAGTTGGTCGAGCAATTCCCCCCCGACCTCCTGATCGGTGGCCAGCACCATCAGTGCCGCGTCACCCTGAGGCGAACGTCCCACGTGAATATCGGAGATGTTGATGCCCACCTCGCCGAGCGAGGAGGTGACGAGACCGATCATCCCCGGGCGATCGTCGTTGCGCACCATCAGCATGTGACTCGCCGGTGGCACCTCGACGGTGTGATCGTCGAGCATGACGATGCGGGGCTCACTCTTCGCACCCGCGAGGGTTGCGCTCATGCGGTGCCCACGGCCCCTCAGGGTGATGAGATTGACGTAGTCCTGGGTGGATGAGGTCTTGGTCTCGCGAACGTCGACGCCGTGCTGCTCCGCCAGCTGAGGCGCGTTGACATAGGTCACCGGCTCGTCCAGCACGCCCCCGAACACGCCCTTGAGCACCGACAGCGTGAGGATGCGGGTGTCGTAGTCGGCAAGCTGACCCTGGTACTCGATCTCGAGGGTGTCGGGCACTCCCCCGTCGAGGGAGACCAGGAGGCGGCCCAGGCGCTCGGCCAGCGGAAGGAACGGCCGCACCGTCTCCGACGCCTCCGACGCGCTCACGTTCACGGCGAACGGGACGAACTCGGCATTCAGCGCCAGCACCACCTGTTCGGCGATGGTGACACCCGCCTTGTCCTGCGCCTCGGCCGTGCTCGCGCCCAGATGTGGCGTCACCACGACCTGGTCGAGGGCGAACAATGGCGACTCGGTCATGGGCTCCTTGGCGAACACGTCGAGCGCTGCCCCCGCGATCAGGCCCTCGTTGATTGCCTCCGCCAGGTCCGCCTCGTCGACGATGCCGCCCCGGGCCACGTTGACGATACGAAGGTTGGGTTTGGCCTTGCGGAGCAAGGCCTTGTTGATCAGCCCGGTCGTCTCCGGTGTCTTGGCCACGTGGATGGTGATGAAGTCGCTGCGCGCCATCAGCTCATCGAGTCCGGCAAGCTCGATGCCCAACTGACGAGCCCGTTCGCTCGACACGTAGGGGTCGTAGGCCAGAAGGTGCATCCCGAAGGCCAGTGCTCGTTGTGCCACGAGCGATCCGATGCGACCCAAGCCGATCACCCCGAGCGTCTTGCCGTAGAGCTCCACACCCTCCCAGCGGGAGCGCTCCCACTTGCCCGCCTTCAGGGCGCTGTGCGCCTGTGGCACGTTGCGGGCCTGGGCAAGCAACAGTGCCATGGAGTGCTCGGCGGCCGAGAGCACGTTCGACTGAGGGGCGTTGACCACCATGACGCCCTGGCTGGTGGCCGCGGCCACATCGACGTTGTCGAGCCCGATGCCGGCCCGACCCACCACGACCAGATCGGCTCCCGCCGCGAGCAGCTCGGGCGTGACCTGCGTTGCGGAGCGCACGATCAGTGCCTGGGCGCCCACCACAGCCTCGAGCAACTCCTCGGCCGAGAGCCCGAGGCGAACGTCGACGTCATGGCCTGCCTTGGTCAGGAAGTCGAGACCTGCAGGGGCAAGTTGTTCGGGGACAAGGATTCGGGCCATGCCCCATGGTGGCCGCAGGAGACGACCATCGCCAACTACCTGTCGAACCGGCCCGAGCTGCCCGTCGAGCTGCCCGTGAACCCGGTCGAGGCCCGTCGAGCTGCCCGTGAACCCGGTCGAGGCCCGTCGAGCCGCCTGCCGAACCCTGCCGGTCCGCTCAGACGCGCTCGGCGAGCAGGCTCGCCAGGCGTCGCAGGCCCTCCTCGATGTCCTCGTCGGCCAGCGCGAACGAGAACCGGGCGAACCCGGGCGCGCCGAAGGCCTCACCCGGGACCATGGCGACCTTGGCCTCGTCGAGCACGACGGCCGCCAAGTCGAGGGTCGTCGTGATCCTGCGGCCGCGAATGGTCGAGCCGAGCACCTGTCGAAACGACGGGAAGGCATAGAAGGCGCCTTCGGGGCGCAGGCACACAACGCCGTCGATGTCGTTGAGCATGTCGACCATCCGGACCCGGCGGCGATCGAAGGCCTCGCGAAAGCGCTTCACGTCGTCGAGACCGCCCTCCAACGCAGCAAGCGCCGCGTACTGGCTGACGTTGGCCACGTTGGAGGTCGTGTGCGACTGGAAGTTCGAGGTCGCCGTCACCACGTCGGCGGGGGCGATCATCCACCCCACCCGCCAACCGGTCATGGCATAGGTCTTGGCCACACCGTTGACCACGATGCAGCGCTCGGCGAGCTCGGGCACCAACGTCGGCATCGACGAGAACACGGCGCCGTCATAGGTGAGGTGCTCGTAGATCTCGTCGGTGATGACCCAGATCCCTCGCTCCAGCGCCCAGCGGCCGATCGCCTCCACCTGCTCGGGCGTGTAGATCGCTCCGGTGGGGTTCGATGGCGAGACGAAGATCAACGCCTTCGTGCGATCGGTCACCGCGGCGTCGAGCTGATCGATCGTGACACGGAAGCCCGTCGTCTCATCGGTCGCCAACACCACCGTCGAACCGCCCGCCAGGGCTACCGGCTCGGGATAGGTCGTCCAGTACGGGGAGGGAAGGAGCACCTCGTCGCCGGGGTCGATCAGCGCGGTGATGGCGTTGTAGATGGCGTGCTTGCCCCCGTTGGTGACCACCACGTTCGCAGGGCTCACCTCGAAGCCCGAGTCACGCATGGTCTTGCGTGCGATGGCCGCGCGCAGCTCGGGGAGCCCCGCAGCAGGTGAGTATCGGTGGCTTCGCACATCTCGACATGCCGCCACCGCTGCCTCGACGATGTGATCCGGCGTCGCGAAATCAGGCTCACCCGCCCCGAAGCCGATGACCGACTCGCCCGCCGCCTTCAGGGCCTTGGCCTTTGCATCCACGGCCAGGGTGGCAGATTCGGCAATGGCAGCCACGCGACGGGAGATGCGTGGGAGGTCTGGACTCATGGCAATTCGCTCCTTCAACGTTTCACTCGCGATAGTGGCACGTGTGAGCATCGACACCCCAGCTGTTCGTATCCCAACCGACCTTCTTCCCAGTGATGGACGCTTCGGGTGCGGACCGTCGAAGATCCGCCCCGAGGCCGTTGCTGCTCTCGCCCACGCGAGCGACACGTGGATGGGAACCAGCCATCGTCAGGCACCGGTCAAGCGGGTCGTGGCATCGGTGCGCACCGGTCTCGCCTCCCTCCTCGGCACTCCGGACGGCTGGGAGATCATGCTGGGCAACGGCGGAACCACCACCCTGTGGGATGCGCTGACCTTCGGTCTCATCGACTCGACCAGCCAACACACGGTTTTCGGCGAGTTCTCGTCGAAGTTCGCCGAGGCTGTGGCCGCCGCACCGCACCTCGGGGCCCCACAGGTCATCGATGCCCCCTACGGTTCCCATGCCCTGCCCGATGGACGACCCGGTGTCGACCTCTACGCCCTTACCCACAACGAGACCTCCACCGGCGTGGCCGTGCCCATCGTTCGACCGCAGGGCGCCGACCCGACGGCACTCGTGGCCGTCGATGCCACCTCGGCGGCGGGCGGTCTTCGTGTCGATCTCGCCGAGGCGGACATCTATTACTTCGCCCCCCAGAAGTGCCTGGCGAGCGACGGCGGGCTCTGGCTCGCGGCCTGCTCGCCCGCAGCGATCGAGCGGATCGGACACATCAAGGACTCCGGTCGCTGGATGCCCGCGTCACTCGACCTCTCGATCGCCCTGGACAACAGTCGCAAGGACCAGACCTACAACACCCCGGCGCTGGCGACGCTGTTCCTCCTCGATCAGCAGGTCCGGTGGATCAACGGCCAGGGTGGGCTCGAATGGGCGGCACGGCGCTGTGACGAGTCCGCCTCGATCCTCTACGGATGGGCCGGCGAACGGAGCTGGGCCACGCCCTTCGTTGCGGACCCGGCGGTGCGCAGCCATGTGGTGGGAACGATCGACCTCGACCCGGGCATCGACGCCGGGACGCTCTGCAACGTGCTGCGGGCCAACGGGTTGGTCGACATCGACGCCTACCGCAAGCTCGGCCGCAACCAGATACGGGTCGCCATGTTCCCCGCCATCGAACCCGGCGACGTGGCAGCGCTCTGCGCGTGCGTCGATTGGGTGGTCGACGCTCTGGCCTGAGCGGGCGGCCGACCCGTTCGGAGTGCAACACCCTCGACCCGTTCGAGTGCAACACCCTCGACCCGTTCGAGTGCAACACCCTCGACCGGCGACGAGCTCCAGGTCCTCGATGGTGGATCGGTTGCGACTCAGGGAGCGGAGGGATCGGTGTCGCGTCGCTGGGGAATCGTGAGCCGGGCGATGGTGCCCCCACCGACCCGGGGCAACAGATCGATGTCGCCACCCAGCGAGTTCGCCAAGCCGGCAACGACATAGAGGCCCAGGCCCATTCCGCCGTCGGGCTCGGTCGAGATCAGCGAGATGCCACGGGTGAACGGCGTGAACAGCGCCGGCAGCTCCTCGGCGTCGACGCCCGGTCCGCGATCGGTGATCTCGATGCGCACATCCTCCTCGAATCGTGAAGCCGTGACCCCGACCGTCCCACCCCGGGGCCCGTAGCGAATCGCGTTCACCATCAGGTTCACGAGGATCTGACGCAGGCGGCTGGGGACCGTCTCGATGACCAGGTCGTCGGGTACGTCGACCTCGAGGCATGCCGGCTCGATCTGGGTCATCAGAGAACGACACGCGTCGGCGACGATCTCCGACAGCGCCACCCTCGTCGAGGGAACACGATGCGACCATGGGTCACGTCCGTTGCTCATGATGAGGATGTCCTCGACGGTCTCGTCGAGCTGCGTCGCCTGGCGCAGAGCAACCTTGAGCAGCGAGGTCACGGTCTCGGGCGGCAGATCGGCAACCAGGACCGTCTCGATCGTCCCCAGGATGGAGGTCAGCGGCGTCCTCAGCTCGTGAGCGAGAAGCTGACGAATGCGACGCTGATCGCCGACGGCCTCACGGTGCTCGTCGAGCGCGGCGCGCAGACACTGGATGGTGTCCGCGTAGGCCGCACAGAGCGAGACAAGACCTGCGACGTCGTCTTCCGTGGAAAGGGCCGCTTGTGGCTCCAGAGGCAACATATCCACACGGTCGACATGCGAACCTCCCGACTTGAGCACTTTTTTCGGTCCTCACCCCCCGAGATAGGCTGCCTTCAACTTCGGGTCCTCCAGGAGCTGGGCAGACGGGCCATCGGCGACGATTCGACCCTGCTCCAGGACATAGCCCCGGTCGGCGACGCCGAGCGCAAGGCGAGCCATCTGCTCGACGAGCAGGATGGTCGTACCCTCACCGGCCAGCGTTCGGATGATGTCGAACATCCTGCTGACCAGGATGGGGGCGAGGCCGAGTGAGGGCTCGTCGAGCAGCAGGAACGACGGCCTCGCCATCAATCCGCGCCCGATGGCCAGCATCTGTTGTTCTCCGCCCGAGAGGAATCCCGCCGGCTGCCTGCGCCGTTCGCCGAGGATGGGGAACCGCTCGTACGCGAGGGCCAGATCGGACGCGACCGCCTCCACCTCGCCACGTCGGCGGTAGGAGCCGATCAGGAGGTTGTCATCGACGGTCATCGCCGGGAAGATCCTCCTTCCCTCGGGCACGTGCGCCATCCCGAGGCGAGCGATCTTGTTCGACGCCATCCCGTCGATTCGCCTGCCCTGGAAGGTGACCTCACCGGTAGAGGTCCTGAGCATCTCCGCCATGCCCGAGATCGTCTTGAGCGTCGTGGTCTTCCCTGCCCCGTTGCCACCGATGATCGTCACGACCTCACCTCGATGCACCTCCAGGCTGATGCCGTCGAGAGCCTGCGCCGCGCCATAGCGCACCGAGAGATCACGGACCGAGAGCACGACCTCGGTCTCACTCATGCCGTTGCCTCCTGGCCGAGGTAGGCCTCGATCACCCGTGGGTCGGCCTGAACCTCAACGGGAGTCCCCTCGGCGATCTTGGCCCCGAAGTCGAGCACCGAGACCCGGTCCGACACCGACATCAGCAGATCCATGTGATGCTCGATCAACAGCGTGGTGATGCCACACGAGCGAATCTCGGCGATCAACTCGGCAAGCCCGCTGACCTCTCCGGGGTGCATGCCCGCTGCCGGCTCGTCGAGCAACAACAGGTCGGGGTTGGAGGCCAGGGCACGGGCGATCTCGAGTCGGCGAAGATCGGCAAACGGCAGCGCGCCCGCCAGGTCACCGGCACGACCGTCGAGCCCGACAAACGAGAGCATGCCGAACGCCTGGTCACGCATGAGGCGCTCACCACGGCGACCGAGCCCGACGAGCGCCATCGGCAACGAGGTGGCATGGGCGCAGTGAGCGCCCACCATCACGTTGTCCAGCACCGTCATGCGCCTCCACACCTGCAGGTTCTGAAAGGTACGGGCCATGCCCAGGCCGGCCCGGCGATTGATGGTGGCGTGCGTGATCTCGGTTCCCCCGAAGATCACCTCCCCCGACGTCGGGTGGTAGATCCCGCTGATGACGTTCACGAACGTCGTCTTGCCCGAGCCGTTCGGCCCGATCAGCGCATGCACCGACCCCCGGGCGATGGTCATGTCGAGCGACGTCAACGCAGCCAGTCCCCCGAATCGTTGCGTCAACGCCGTGACCTCGAGCAACGCCTCCGGTCCCGGAGTCCCACTCGAGACGGCTTCGGGCTCTGGGTCCCCGTGCGGACGTTGATCGGTCGCCGGCGCAGTGGTCGGCGTGTCCGCACCCTCGGCCCCGGCGTCGGCACTCCCGCCGGGACCCTTGCGGGACCTCGGACGCGCCGTGGCCGACGTGGCCGACGCCCTCGCCGTCGCGAGGACGACGTTGCGGTCAACCCTGAGACGATCGATCGGACCACGAAGTCGGCCCATGATCCCCTCGGGCGCGACATACACCGCGACCAGCCCGAACCCGCCGTAGATGAGCGTCGTGTAATCCTGGAGGCGGTCCTTGGCGAAATCGAGCCCGAAGCCGAGCGTCGCTCCGATGGCGGCGACAACGGGACCGGCGATGCTGCCTGCGCCCCCGACGAAGACCATCACGACCAGGCTGAAGGACTGACCGGTGTCGGCCAGGGAGGGCGAGACCGAGATCCGCTTCTGGGTGGCCACGGCGCCGGCAAGGGCGACGATCGCCGCGGAGAAGGAGAAGGCGCCAACCTTGACCCAATAGGTGTTGATCCCCGATGCCTTGGCCGCTACCTCCGATTCGCGGATGGCCTTGAAGGCTCTTCCCCAACTGCTCTGCACCAGGTTCCGGCACAGCCACAGGCAGACAAGCAAGGTTGCGACGGACAGGAAGTACAGGCCCCGGAACGGATCGCCGTCGGCGAACGGCAGCGACTCGGCCGCGATGATGCCCTCGAAGGGAACCCCCTTGCCGGCCGTCCCTCCGAAGATGTCGGTCAGGGCGATCGACAACGGCGTCATCAGCGAACCGAAGGCCAGGGTCACCACGGTCAGGTAGAAGCCGCGCAACCTCCCGCACATGAGCGCGAGCACCACACCCGCCGACCCGCCGAAGATGAACGCCACGCCGAAACCGAGCCACGGGCTGAGCCCCCATTCGATCGCCCAGACCCCCCCGGCATAACCACCCAACACGAAGAAGGCGGCATGACCGAGTGAGAGCAGACCGGTATAGCCCATCAGGATGTTCAGGCCGAGGGCCGCTGCCCCCAGGAGGAGCGCGTCGGTGCCCAGCGACATCCAGTTGCGGTCCCCGACGAAGTTCTGGGCATAGGCGACCGTGGCGACGAGAAACACCACCAGCGGCGCGAACCGCGCGAGTCGACGGATCATCGGGGTCGAGCTCATACCTTCTCGACTCTTGCCTCACCGAAGATGCCATTGGGTCGGATGACCAACACCCCCAGGAAGAGCACGAAGATCACGGTGTCCTGCCAGCGCGCTCCGAGCCAGGGAATGGTGGCGATGATGGCGTTTGCGAAGCCGATGAGATAGCCGCCGAGCATCGCCCCTCGGGTCGAGCCCAATCCGCCGAGGACGGTGGCCACGAAGGCGGTAAGGCCCAGGGCGATGCTCCCCTGGAACTGGACCCCTCCGAAGCGGGGGGCGATGAAGACCGCCGCCACCGCGGCGAGCGCCCCGGCGAGCGCGAAGGCGAAGGTCACCATGGCGCCCGTGTTGATGCCCATCAGCGCAGCCGCAGGACGATCCTGGGAGACGGCACGCAGGGCCCTGCCCAGCATGGTCCGCCCCTGGAGCAGCTCGAAGCCGACCATGACGACGATCGCGACCAGCACCAGCGCGATGTCACTCGCCCCGATCGCAACGTTCGACACGACGCTTCGCTCCCAGCCGAGGACCGAGCCGACGGGCTCCGGCAACGCCCTCGAGGCATTGCCGATCGTGATGCGCACCAACTCGACCGACATGATGCCGGCGGAGAAGGTGGTCAGGATCCATCCCACGTTCGCCGACGGGTCGAAGCCTCCGAGTGGCCTGATGGCAAGGACCTCGATCACCACACCGACACCTGCCATGAACACCACGCCAAGGACGAACGCGAGCAGGAACGGAAGGCCCAGATGGCCGTCGTCCCAAAAGGCAAAGGTCACAAAACCGCCGACCGCCAGCATCGAGCCCTGGGCGAAGTTGACGATGCGCGTGGTTGCGAACACCAGGGAGTAGCCGAAGGCGACCAAGGCGATCGCCGAGCCGACGGTGATGCCCGACACGAAGATCTGCAAGAGATCAGTAACCATGAAGGCTCCGAACGTCAGTGGATCTTGCAGGTCTTCTTCATCACCACGTCTTTGCCGAGATCATCCGGTGGCGTTTTGGAGCACTGGGTTCCCCAGCCCTCGGTAAGCACCTGGTTCATCTCCTTGGGCCACTTCTTGCGGTTCTTGGCCAAGGTGGGGCGGGGCAACAGGACCGGCCCCGCGTACCCGTCATCCAGAACCTCGATCCACTCCCTGCCGTTGACGTAGGCCGGGTCGGTCTTGACCGGCGTCTCACGCTCCAGGGTGTAGAGCACGACATCGTTCTCGTCGAAACGAAGGTTGTGGTCGGCGAAGCCGAAAGGCAGTGACGAGAAGCCGTCGAGCCGCTTGGTGCTCTGGAGCGCCTCCACAACGGCCGAGCTCTTCGTGGAGCCTGCGATCGCAACGGCCTGGAGCAGCGCCGAGAGACTGTCGGCCACGATCTCCTCGCCGCCCGTCGTGACCGTACCCGTGGCCTTCTTGACCCATTCCCGCAGGTCGTAGAACGGTCCGCTGGTGAGGCCCGCCAGGTGCCATGCGGTGATGGATCCGGCCTTGGCCGCCAAACCGGCCTTCTCGGCCCACGTCTTCTCGCCGGTGCCGGCGGGAGACCCGATGATCTGGGGATGCCACTCGTCGCTCAGGGCAGCGTCGCGATCGATGTAGCCGGCGCCTGCGTCGTCCATCTGCTTGACGAAGGTTCCCGAACCCTCGGCGAGACCCCAGAAGAACACGGCCTGGGGATTGCCCCGACGCAGGGACTGGATGTGGGGTCCGAACTCGTTGGAGAAGAAGTTGTACACCTCGACACCCGTGTTCTCCATGCCGTGACGCTTGCACTCGGCACGGAAGGCATCGGCGGCCTCGGCATTGCCGGCGAGGATGTTGTCGTGCACGAAGGCCACCCGTTCGTAGCCGCGATCCTTGGCGGCGTACTCGACCAGCGCTGGAATGAGCATCTTGACGGGAATGCCGGTCTGGAAGATGTTTGCCGGACCGTTCGGATACAGCCGGTTCAGGGTGTAGAGGTCGGAACCCGACATGATCGGGATGCCGTCGCGCTGGAACAGTGGCAGCAACGACTCGAAGCCGGGAGAGCCGAAGGTGAAGATGCCGATGAGCCCGTCGGTGCCGGCGAGATCGTTGTAGGCCTTCTGCGTCGAGTCCGACTGCTCCACCGGCGTGTCGATCTGGATGATCTCGATCTTGCGGCCCATGAACTTGTTGTCGAGCTCGAGCAGCGCGCCGGCGAGGCCGCGTTTTGCGATGCCCCCGAGGAAGCCGCCCAGGCCGGTTGTGGGCATCATCAGGCCGATCTTCAGCACGTCGGGCACCGACTTCGGCAGGGTGCCCTCGGTGATCGACTTGCCGGCGGTCGTCTCGCTGCCCTTCTTGTCGGTCGTGCTGCTCTTCTTGGTGGTCGTGGCCGAGGTCGACTTCTGACCATCGTCGGCACAGGCCGCCAGAAGCGGACCGCCCACTCCCGCAGCCGCTGCGGCAAGCCCGGCTCGGCGAAGGAAGCCACGACGGTCCATGCCCTTGTCGTGGTCGTGCCCCTGGTTCATGGCGCCGGTCTGGTCGTCGCTCACTGCATCCCCCTTCAGGGTGTTTCCAAATCGTCGGTGGACCATCGGCACTTCTACCTTCTCCATGAGCTTTCTCCTTCCGGAGCCCCAGATCAAGGACCCTCACAACTCGAACGAGTACGGAACGTGCAGAAAACGCGGAAAGCGGCGTCGGACCCAAAGGCCTGACGCCGCTTCTCTCCTCGAGAAGACCGAACCGGAGGAGCGGTCAGCCCCCGCTCACGTCCTGGACACGTTGACGACCGGCCGAGATCCACGGCATCATCGCCCGAAGCTCCTCGCCCACCTGCTCGATCTGATGAGCACGCCCCTCGTCCTGCAGCGCCTTGTAGTTCGCCCGGCCGCTGCGACTCTCGGCAACCCACTCCCGGGCGAACGCGCCGGAACGGATCTCCTCGAGGATCGCCCTCATCTCGGTCTTGACCCCGTCATTGATGATGCGCGGCCCGCGGGTCAGGTCGCCGTACTCGGCAGTGTCGGAGATCGAGTAGCGCATGCCGCTGATGCCCTGTTCGTACATGAGATCGACGATGAGCTTCAGCTCGTGCAGGCACTCGAAGTAGGCGGACTCGGGCTGGTAGCCCGCGTCGACCAGGGTCTCGAAGCCCGCCTGCACCAGCGCCGTCAGACCGCCGCAGAGCACCACCTGCTCACCGAAGAGATCAGTCTCGGTCTCCTCCGCAAAGGTGGTCTCGAGCACGCCGGCGCGGGCGCCGCCGATTGCTGCCGCGTACGACAGCGCCGTGTCACGGGCCTTGCCACTGGCATCCTGGGCCACGGCGATGAGACACGGCACCCCGCCGCCCTCGGTATAGGTCCGCCGCACGAGGTGCCCAGGCCCCTTGGGAGCCACCATCGCGACGTCGACCCCGCCAGGCGCCACGATCAGGTCGAAACGGATGTTGAAACCGTGCGCGAAGAACAACGCGTCGCCCTCCTGCAGTTGAGGGGCGATCGATGCCTCGTAGACGGCCTGCTGCTCGGTGTCGGGCAACAGGATCATGATGAGATCGGCCTCGGCCGCAGCCTGATCGATCGAGGTCACCCGCAGGCCTGCCTCGGTCGCCTTGGCCGCCGACGATGAGCCCTCACGCAGACCGACCCGGACATCGACGCCCGAGTCCTTCAGGTTCAGGGCATGGGCATGGCCCTGCGAGCCGTAGCCGATCACGGCGACCTTGCGACTCGCCATGATGGACGGGTCGGCATCCTTGTCGTAATAAACGTTTGCCATGTCAATTCCTTTCCCCGGGGAGACCGCTTACCGCAGCGCTGCCCTCTTCGTTGGACCTCTTGCTTCGTGACACCTTGCCCGACCTGTTGCGCCCGACCTGTTGCGCCTGACCTGTTGACTAGCCCGCCCTCGAACCTCCCGATCGCAGACGCAACTTCGGAGCCTCCCGCTCGAGCCGGGGCAATGCCACGCGACCCGTTCGCTGGAGCTCGACGATGCCGAAGGGCCTGAGAAGATCCTCGAAATCGTCGATCTTGCCGGGAG
>JACOTK010000150.1 GCA_016178435.1 Actinomycetota bacterium | reverse complement strand
CGGCGCCGCCCTTGGGAATCACGAACGGCACCTTGGCCTTCGACGACGCCCGTCCTTTGCCGTCGATGACGAAGTCGAGCCATACCTCGGTCTGATCGCTGACGATACGTCCTTCGGTCCCCGGCACACCCGTGCTGTTGTAGTGCGATCCGGCGGCAACACCATCGCCCGCAACGCAGGGGCCGACGTGAACGTGCGCGCCGTACTCGACGCCCGCAAACGCCGGGTCCAGCCCGCGAAGGGAAAGACGAACCGTCGTTCCGGCACTCGTTGCCAGTGACCGCACCACGGCCCTTGCCCCGTCGGTCGGATCAGCCGCCGGCGACAGATCCCTCAACGGACCTACTGCCGTGATCGATGTCACCGCTGCTCCTGCCGGCGTTGCCGCCAAGAGGACCGCAAGACCTGCGGCGCCGGCAATGCCCAGTCCTTGTTTCTTCTTCATCGCTCGCATGATGATTCCTTTCCCAGCCCCGAGACCATCCCGATGGCCTGCACTTGCTGTCGCGGACGTTAGCCGGATTGGTTCGACCTGAACAGAGGTCACTGCCCTGCCCGCCCGCCCTAGGCTCATGACTGTGGAGGCAGCCTTTTTCGACCTGGACAAGACGGTGATAGCGAGGGCCTCCATGGTGGCCTTTGCCCCGTCACTCCAGCGGGCCGGGTTGTTGTCCCGTCGGATGCTGGTACGCGCCTTGGCGGGCCAGCTGATCTACATGCACTTCGGCGCGGACGAAAAGCGCCTTGCCAAGGTCCGCTCCACGGCGCTCGCGCTCACTCGGGGATGGGAACAGGCAAAGGTCGCCGCCATTGTTCGGGCGACCCTCGAGGAGGTGATCGAGCCGATCGTCTACGCCGAGGCACTCGAGCTCATCAGGACCCACCGACAGGCAGGGCGGCTGGTCATCATCGTCTCCGCCTCGCCCGAGGAGATCGTCGCTCCCCTCGCCGACTACCTGGGGGCGGACCTCGCCATTGCCACCAGGGCCAGGCTCGACGCCGGTGGCCGATACAGCGGCGAGCTCGATCACTATGCCTACGGTCCGGGCAAGGAAACGGCGATGCGTGCGCTGGCCGAGGAGTTGGACATCGATTTGGCGGCCAGCCACGCCTACTCCGACTCGGCCAGTGACGTTCCGATGCTCGCCTGCGTGGGCAATCCGGTGGCGGTCAACCCCGATCGTGCACTGCTGCAGGTTGCCAGGCAGCGGGGATGGGACGTGATGCAGTTCGTCCAACCCGTGCGCGTGCGATTGCGCCCCACGGGCCCCAGGCGCGCAACAATCACCACAGTCGCCGGTGGAACGACCTTGGTGATTGTCGGTTTCGTGCTTTGGTGGTTCCGACGGGTGCCCGAGGCACCGACGACGCTGTTCAGGCGTCGCGGAGCTTCTTGGTGGCAACAGCGCCAAGGATGACAAGGACGGTGAGAATCAGGAGCTTCTTCATGAGACTCACCGTAATGCCCTTGTTCGGACTTCGCCAGAGCGACGCCGGATCAAACCGCAAGCAGGTCGCGGGCTCCGGTGTCACTGGAGGGATGACGGAGCTTCGACATGGCCCTCGCCTCGATCTGGCGAATCCGCTCACGGGTCAGGTTGAAGTGCTCGCCGACCTCTTCGAGGGTACGGGGTTCACCGCGGTCAAGACCGAAGCGAAGCTTGAGAATCTCGCGCTCGCGCTCGTCGAGTGGGGCCAACAGTCGGGCGATCTCCTCGGGCAGCAACGCGGTGGCAGCCACTTCGAAGGGGGACTCGGCCGAACGGTCCTCGACCACGTCACCGAGCTCGGCGTCGCCGTCCTCACGAAGTGGCTCGGAAAGCGACAACGGCTCAGCGGCAAAGCGAAGCGCCTCGGTGACCTTGTCCTCGGGCATCTCGACCTCGATCGAGAGCTCCCGCAGCGTCGCCGGGCGGCCGTACTTCAGCTCGAGACGGGCCCTGGCCTTCTGGAGGCGCGCCAGCGTGTCGCCTGCATGGACCGGAAGCCGAATCGTACGACCGGTGTTCGCGATGCCTCGGGTGATCGCCTGGCGAATCCACCACGTTGCGTAGGTGGAGAACTTGAAGCCCTTGCGCCAGTCGAACTTCTCGACGGCGTGCATGAGGCCGAGATTGCCCTCCTGGATCAGGTCGAGCAGCGGCAAACCCGATGCCTGATACTTCTTGGCAATCGAAACCACCAGGCGGAGGTTTGACTGCACGAACGTGCGCTCCGCGTCCTCGCCCGCCTTGACGATGCGACGTAGTTCCCGCCGCTTCGCAGGCGTGAGGTTCTTGCCTGCAGCCTCCACAGCCTGCCGAGCCTCGGCGCCGGCCTCGATGGCCTGAGCGAGACGAACCTCGTCATCCTTGGTCAACAGAGGGTACTGACCGATGTCGGTCAGATAGAGACGAACAAGGTCTTCCTCATCGCGCTCGACACGTTCCTTTGCCACTTTGCACCTTCCGTCCAAGACTGCTGGGCAACGACACCGTAACGAATCGCTACAGGTCGCTGCTTACGATACCGATAAGGTCAAGCCCTTCCGCAAGAAATCAGGAATACCACTCAACGTGCGTTTTCCCCAGGCGCGTCCGGCAAGGGACTTGTTCGCCACGACGCGGCTTCCGACCTGCCCGCAGGGCGGCGGGCCCATGTTGATCTGGTCGCGAGCACGAGGTGGAGCACTCGCACAATGGGGCCGTCCGTCATCGGTGACGTCGCCTCCAGATGGCTTTCATAGAGCCCGGCCAGATGCGGCAGCACCTCATCGTAGAGGACCTCGATGCCCTCGTTCGGAGCGTTCGGGAACCCGAGGCTCGGTAATCCGACCTTCGGGGAAAGGGCGCTCTCGGCAAACAGGGTCGTGGGAAGTTCGGCGAACGCCTGCCCCGCTGTTGGAAACTGCTCACGCCACAACTCGCCGTGCCAGGCGTGATATCTCGCCTGGGTGCCCAGGAGCACACGATCGGCGGGGTCGAGATCGGCCCCATCCGGTTGTGTCGCCCACCGACCGAGTGTGTGGAACAGCTCGACCTCAACCCGGTGGTACCAGCTCATGCGCCCCATGACCGCCTCGAACGTCGACAGATCATCACGGTTGTCGGGCACCCGGCGCATCGCGTCCATGGCCGTCAGTCTTCCGCGCCGAGAGGGCCATGGCGGTTCCCCATCATCACCGACGAACCCTCAGCCGCTGTAGCGGTTCGTGATGGGGAGGCGCCGATCCTTGCCGAATGCCTTCGGGGTCACGCGCACCCCCGGTGGGGTTTGGCGACGCTTGTACTCGGCAACGTCGATGAGATGGGTGACGCGGTTGACGAGAACGGGGTCGAAACCCGCCTGTTCCAGCTCAGCCCGGGTCAGATCGTGCTCGACATAGGCCTCGATGATCGGATCGAGCAACTCGTAAGGGGGAAGGCTCTGATCGTCGCGCTGGTCGGCGCGCAGCTCGGCCGAGGGCGGTTTGCTCAGGACGTCCTCGTTGATCAGGGGGCCGGCCACCAGACGATTGCGATGACGACACAACTCGTAGACCAGCGTCTTGGGCACATCCTTGATGACCGCGAACCCGCCGGCGGTGTCCCCGTAGAGCGTCGAGTAGCCAACAGCCATCTCGCTCTTGTTCCCCGTGGTCAGCACCATCCAGCCGTGCTCGTTCGACAGCGCCATGAGAAGAACGCCGCGTATACGACTCTGCAGATTCTCCTCGGTGAGATTGGGAGGACGGTCGCCGAGCGAAGGGTCGAGCATCGTCAGGAATGCCGCATGCGCCGGCTCGATGGGTATCGAACGCAAGGACATCCCCAGTCGCGCCGCCAGGTCGGCCGCGTCGTGCTTCGAGCCCTCGCTCGAGAACCGCGAGGGCATGGAGACGCCGTGCACGTGCTCGGGACCGAGGGCATCGACTGCCACAACCGCGACCAGCGACGAGTCGATGCCACCCGACATGCCGATCACCACATCGGTGAAACCGTTCTTGTTGACGTAATCACGCGTGCCGAGCACGAGTGCCCGATAGACCTCCTCGGTTGGATCGCTCCGTGGTGCGATCTCATCCACGGCGCCGCCATTCGCACCCACGTCGACCTCGAGCACCTGCAGGTGCTCGACGAACTGTGGCGCACGTGCGATCAGGCTTCCGCGTGCATCGAAAACCATCGAGGCCCCGTCGAAGACCAACTCGTCCTGACCGCCCACCTGGTTGACGTAGACCACGGCGCAGCCGTTCTCCGACGATCGACGGGCCAACATCTCCTCCCGTTGTTCCACCCGACCGGCATGGAACGGCGATGCATTCAGGTTGACCACCAGCTGCGCGCCGGCATCGGCCATGAGGGCGACCGGGCCGGCCGGGAACCACACGTCCTCGCAGATCGACACCCCCACCGTCACGCCGCCGACCTCGAACAGCGGCGGGGGCCCTTCCCCCGGCTTGAAGTAACGCTGCTCGTCGAAGACGGCATAGTTGGGCAGGAGACGCTTGCGGTAGGTGCCGATCACCCGCCCGTTCGCGCACACGGCTGCCGCGTTGTGGAGCTGATCGGACCCATCCACGAAGCCGACGACGACGGTCACCGGGGAATCGGTGGTTCCGGCCGCCACCGCGTCGAGGGCACGCAGGTTGTCGGCGATGAAGCCCGGCTTCAACAAGAGATCCTCGGGTGGGTAGCCCGTGATGGTGAGCTCCGGAAAGACCGCCAGATCGCCCTTGCGAACGTCGACTTCCTTCGTGGCGGCAAGAATGCGCGCCACATTGCCGTCGAGGTCGCCGACCACCGTATTGATCTGGCAAAGAGCAACCCGCAGACGAGCCATGGCGCCCAGCCTATGCCACCGGTTTCGAGCCATTCGGATGAACCCGGGGGACATCCTCCCGCGTCGACAACGAACACCGGCTTCACGAGGGGGAAGGTCCGGTCTGTCGACCTGACAGACTGATGTCATGTCACGAGCTGACGGTGAGGTGGTGCCGCTCCTTGACATGGACATCGACGACGCCGGTGACCCGGTCTCGGTCGCTCGTGCCATACAGCGCCTGGAGGATGCCCACCCGGGCCTTCTCGATGAGCTCGGGACGCACACCGGTCTGCGGCGAGCGGTCATCGCCGTCTGCGGGGCGAGCAGGTCGCTCACGACGCTGCTCGTCTCCGACCCCGGCGCCATGGAGGTCCTGCGTGATCTCGACACTCGACCTGTCCCGGCAGATTCGGTCCTCGACGAAGCCGCGCTGCAGCGATGGAAGAACCACGAGTACCTGCGCATCGCGGCGCGAGATCTCACCGGCCGCGATGAGCTGCCGGAAGTCGCGGCGCACATCGCCGAGCTTGCCCGCGACGTGCTCCTCGCTAGCAGCCGGCTTGCCCATGCCGAGCACCTGCTGGTCATCGGCATGGGCAAGCTGGGAGGCAACGAGCTCAACTACGCGAGCGACATCGACATCATCTTCGTCAGCCCGAACGACAGCGACCCGGTGCGGGACGAGGCCGCAGCCCGTGAGATCATGCACATCGCCGGCCGATGCTTCCGAGTCGATGTCAACCTTCGTCCCGAGGGGCGCAGTGGCAGACTTACCCGAACGCTCCTCTCCTACGAGGCCTATTGGCGACAGTGGGCAGAACCGTGGGAGTTCCAGGCCCTGCTGAAGGCACGCCCGGTCTCCGGCCCTGCCGAGTTGGGTCGCGACTTTCTCGACGCCGTCGACGTCCACCTGTGGGAACGACCATTCTCGGCCGATGAGCTGCGATCCCTTCGCTCCATGAAGGCCCGCGCCGAGATGGAGGTTGCCCGATCGAAGAGCGCCGGCCGTGACCTCAAGCGCGGGGCAGGCGGCATTCGCGACATCGAGTTCTCGGTTCAGTTGCTGCAACTCGTCCATGGTCGCCACGATCCGGACCTCCGATCGCCAACAACCCTCGATGCGCTGAACGAGCTTGCGTCAGCGGCCTACATCGACCACCAGGATGCCTTCGTGCTGAACGGTTGCTACCGCTTCCTGCGTACCGTCGAGCATCGCCTCCAACTCGTCGACGAACAACAGGTGCATGCCGTGCCCAAGGATGACGCCGAGCGCGAACGACTTGCGCGGGTCCTCGGCTATCGGCCCGACGCCGACCTCAGCGCGCTCGGTGCCTTCGACGCCGAGCTCATCTCGCGTCAGGCAACGGTGCGCTCCGTTTACGAACGCCTCTACTTCCGTCCGCTCCTCGAGGCCTTCTCGGGCTCAACCGGCAGGCTCAGCCGCAGCGCCGCAGAGGAACGTCTCGCTGCGTTCGGGTTTCATGAGTCCGGACGAACCCGCGAGGCAGTCCAGGAATTGACGCGAGGCCTCACCCGTTCATCGAGGCTCATGGATCAATTCCTGCCGCTGCTGCTGGGATGGCTGGCGGACAGTCCGGACCCCGACCAGGGGCTCCTCGGACTTCGAACCCTTGCATCGGGCACCCAGCGAACCACCGAGCTCGTGCGCTCGTTCCGTGAGTCACCCGAGGCCGCTCGGCGCCTCAGTCTGATCCTGGGAACCAGTCGACTGATCGGGCGACTGCTCGAGCAGAATCCCGATCTCATCGCCGAGTTGGCCGAGAACGATCCCATGGCCCTGCAGTCCCCCGATGAGTTGATCGAGACGGCGCATGCGATGCTCACCTGGCGCGAACCGGCCGAGCGCAACGTCGCGCTCAGGCGCAGCAACGGGCGCGAGCTCGTCCGGATCGCCGCCCGTGATCTGCTGGGATTCAGCGACCTGCAGGCAACCGAGTCCCATCTCACCCGACTGGCGGAGGCCACGTTGCAGACGGCATTGGGGGCGTGCGATCCTCGCATTCCCTTCGCCATCGTCTCATTGGGGCGCTTCGGAGGCGCCGAGCTCTCGTATGCGAGCGATCTCGATGTCCTCTTCGTCTACGAGGGCACCGATGCAGCAGCCCTCGCAGAGGCTGAACGGGTGGCAACCGCACTGCTCCGCTTCGTCGGCGGGGATACGCCTGTCGAACGCATCTGGGCGCTGGATCTGAACCTGCGACCCGAGGGACGTCATGGCCCCCTGGCCCGGAGCATCGAGGGTTTCGATGCCTACTTCCAGCGCTGGGCCGCCGTCTGGGAGCGCCAGGCCTTGGCCCGCGCTCGGCCCGTGGCCGGCGACCTGGCCCTCGGCGAACGATTCATGGAACTGGTCGACCACCATGTCTGGCAACTACCCTTCACCGACGAGCACCTCCGCGAGATTCGTCGGGTCAAGGCACGAATCGAACGCGAACGACTACCGGCCGGCGACGACCCGCAGTTCCATCTGAAGCTCGGTCGAGGCGCGCTCGTCGACGTCGAGTTCTGCGTGCAACTCCTCCAGCTGCGGCACGGGGTCCGCTCGCCGGGGACGATGAGGGCCCTCACCCTTCTCGCCGAGAGCGGCAAGGTCACCGCAACCGACGCCGCCGTCCTGGGTGAGGCCTATCTGCTCTGCGAGGAGACCCGAAATCGCCTTTTTCTCATCCGTGGCGTCCCTGACGACGCGCTGCCCCGATCTCCCGAGCAGCTCAGCAGTCTGGCCCGCTCATTGGACGCGACTCCTTCGGAGCTTCGTGAGCACTATCGGCGGGTCACACGTCGGGCTCGTCAGGTCGTTGAACGTCTCTTCTACGGACGAGTGCCGGAGGGACCATGAACCGCTCCGTGACCCGTCGCTCGGGGGTGGTGTCGCTCAGCCTGTTGGTCATCTCGGTTCTCGGTCCGGGCTCACTCGCCCACGCCCAGGGCGTGGGACCCGACACGGGCGAGACCACGGTCCCGTCAACGGCCCCGGCAACCGAGCCGGCGACGACCGCACCCACGGTGCCCACGACGGCGCCTCCCGAGCCCACAACCACCGTGACCCTGCCCCCGACCAGCGAGACGGCCCCACCCGCGCCGGCGGTCAAGGAAACGGTCCCCCGCAAACGCGAGCCTGCACCCACGACCAGGCCGACCTTCGTTCCCCCCGCGGGAAACCCCGATGTCGTCAAGGACACGCCTGGTTCGGGACCACTCGATGACGCCGGAACCCGGTACCTGCCGTTGATGGTCCTCCTGTCGCTCGGAGGTTTCGCCGTCGCCGTCGCCCTGCTTGCTGCGCAGTGGTACCGAACTCGCCCGGGAGCCTGAAACGCCAACTGCCGACCCCATCTTCGAGGGTCGGCAGTTGAAGCGTCGAACGAGACGGCCCGGCTTTACAGGTCGTAGTAGAGCATGAACTCCCATGGATGGGGACGCAGGCGAATGGCATCGACCTCGTTCTCACGCTTGTAGGCGATCCAGGTGTCGATGACGTCGTCGGTGAACACGCCGCCTGCCTTCAGGAAGGCATTGTCGGCCTCAAGGGCCTCCAGGGCCTCGGGCAACGAGCCCGGAACCTGAGGAACCTTGGCCAACTCCTCGGGAGGCAGGTCGTAGAGATCCTTGTCGACGGGAGGCGGAGGCTCGATGCGATTCTGAATGCCGTCGAGTCCCGCCATCATCATCGCCGCGAACGCCAGGTAGGGGTTGCAGCTCGGGTCGGGGCAGCGGAACTCGATGCGCTTGGCCTTGGGGCTCTTGGACGCAAGCGGGATGCGCACCGAGGCGGAACGGTTGCGCTGGCTGTAGACCAGGTTGACCGGAGCCTCGTAACCGGGGACCAGACGCTTGTAGCTGTTGGTCGTGGGCGCCGCGAAGGCAAGCACGGCGGGAGCGTGCTTGAGCAGGCCACCGATGTACCAACGAGCGATGTCCGACAGCCCGCCGTAGCCGGTCTCGTCGAAGAACAACGGCTCGCCGCTCTTCCACAGGGACTGATGGCAGTGCATGCCCGACCCGTTGTCCTGGAACAGTGGCTTGGGCATGAAGGTGGCCGACTTGCCCGCCGCCCATGCCGTGTTCTTGACGATGTACTTGAAAAGCATCAGGCGGTCGGCCTGGTTCAACAAGGTGCTGAACTTCATGCCGATCTCGGACTGGCCACCGGTGGCAACCTCGTGGTGGTGCAACTCGCACTCCAGGCCGACCTTGGCCATGTTGAGCGCCATCTCCGAACGGAGATCGGCATAGTGATCCATGGGGGGAACCGGGAAATAGCCCTGCTTGGAACGGGGCTTGAACCCGAGGTTGGGCCCCTCGTCCCGCCCGGTGTTCCAGGTCCCCTCGATCGAATCGACCTGGTAGAAGGCCGAGTTGGTGTTCTGGCCGAAGCGGACGTCGTCGAAGATGAAGAACTCGGCCTCGGGTCCGAAGAAGCAGGTGTCGGCAATACCCGTCGAGGCGAGGTACTGCTCGGCCTTGCGGGCGATGTAGCGAGGGTCACGGGAGTAGGGCTCGCCGGTGACCGGATCGTGCACGTAACAGTTGATGATCAGGGTCTTGTGCTGCCGGAAGGGGTCGATGACCGCCGTGTCCGGGTCGGGGAACAGGACCATGTCCGACTCCTGGATCTCCTGGAAACCCCGAATCGACGAACCGTCGAAGGCAAACCCTTCGGCGATCGCGTCCTCGTCGAATCGATAGGCAGGCACGGTGAAGTGCTGCATGAGGCCGGGCAGGTCACAAAAACGGAAGTCGATGAACTCGACGCCTTCGCTCTTGACCATGTTCACCACTTCGGCGGCCGTACGTTCCTGCACCGTTTCCTCCTTCAAGCATGCTCCGTGGACGGCAACTGCGTTGCGAAGCTTGCCGCCCACGGTCGCGGGGCGCAACTTCCGGCCTGTTTCCGGATTGTGAACGTTCTATGAACCCGCCGGCCCGATGCAATGGACATCGCCCGAGGGATGAGAAGATGGAGGCAGCTCGTCAACTGTGCTCGGAGGCAGCGTGGAACGTCAACAGGACTATGTGTTGCGAACGGTTGAGGAACGTGGGGTGCGCTTCATCCAACTGTGGTTCACGGACGTCCTGGGAACCCCCAAGGCCGTGAGCATCACGCCCGCCGAGCTTGAGAACGCCCTCGAAGAGGGCATGACCTTCGACGGATCGGCCATCGACGGGTTCAGTCGAGTGCAGGAAAGCGACATGCTCGCCAAGCCCGACCCCAAGACCTTCCAAATCCTCCCCACGGCCGAGCACAACGCACCCGTCGCCCGGGTCTTCTGCGACATCGTCAACCTCGACAACACGCCCTTCGAAGGCGACCCTCGCAACGTGCTGCGGCGCTCACTCGAACGTGCCCGGGAACTGGGGTTCTCCTTCTACGCTGCTCCGGAGGTCGAGTACTTCTACTTCGCCGACGACGACCCCGCACACCCCCCGGTGCTTCTCGACCGGGGTTCCTATTTTGAGCTCACCGTGTCGGACCTGGCCAGCGACCTGCGCAAGAAGACCGTGTTGACCCTCGAGGAGATGGGCGTGCCGGTCGAGTACTCCCTGCACGAGGACAGCCCCAGCCAACACGAGATCGATCTTCGCCACACCGATGCGCTGACGATGGCCGACACCGTCATGACCCTGCGGCTCCTGGCCAAGGAGATCGCTCAGGATCACGGCGTGTATGCCAGCTTCATGCCCAAGCCCATCGCGGGCGTGCAGGGTTCGGGCATGCACACCCATTTCTCGCTCTTCGAGGGCGACACCAACGCGTTCTACGACCCCGACGATGCCCACGGGCTGTCGAAGGTGGCCAAGGGCTTCATCGCCGGGCTCCTGCGCCATGCCCCGGAAATCACCGCCGTCACCAACCAGTGGGTGAACTCCTACAAGCGCCTCGTCGTCGGCTACGAGGCGCCTGTCTATGTCGCATGGGCCCGGAACAACCGCTCGGCGGTCGTCAACGTACCGCATGCGAAGCGCAACAAGTCCGAGTCGACCCGGGTCGAGTACCGAGCGCTCGACCCGGCTTGCAACCCCTATCTCGCCTTCGCCGTCGTGCTTGCCGCCGGATTGAAGGGTATCGAGGAGGGATACGACCTGCCTCCCGAGACACAGGGCAACCTCTACCAGCTCACCCCCGAGGAGCTGCTCGCCGAGAACATCGGCGCACTTCCCGGCAACCTCCACGAGGCGATCACCATCATGGAGCGCTCCGAGTTGGTTGCCGAGACCCTTGGGGAGCACGTCTTCGAATGGTTCATCCGCAACAAGCAATCCGAGTGGGCCGATTACAAGACCCAGGTCAGCCAGTTTGAGCTCGATCGCTACCTTCGCAGGCTTTGAGGTGAGCTTGTGGAACCTCTGATGCTGTTCCCCGACCCGCCTGCGCCGGAGCTGTCCCAGGCGCTCGACCTCGGGGGCTACCCCTGGAAGGCCGTCAACAACGTCGAGATGGCCACCCGTCTGGAGCCCGAGAGCGGCTGG
>JACOTK010000149.1 GCA_016178435.1 Actinomycetota bacterium | reverse complement strand
GGGAAGGAGGGCCTCGTTCGCATCGTGCCGACGGGAGAGCCCTTCGACCCCGCCACACACGAGGCCGTCATGCACGAGGAGGGCGAGGGCGGTGACCCGGTCGTGAGCGAGACGCTTCGGCCCGGTTACGGTTGGCGTGGACGCTTGGTGCGAGCGGCCATGGTGCAGGTGCGCGGGTAGGGCATGGCTGCGCAGCGGGAGTGGTTCGAGAAGGATTATTACAAGGTGCTCGGGGTTTCCCAGACGGCAACCCCGAAGGACATCACCCGCGCCTACCGTAAACTTGCCCGCGAGACCCATCCCGACGCTCATCCGGGCAAAGAGGACCGATTCAAGGAGATCTCCACCGCCTACGACGTCGTCGGCGACCCCGACAAGCGCAAGGAATACGACGAGGTGCGCAAGCTCGGCCCTGCGGCGGCGGGCTTCGGTGGGCAGGGATCACCCTTCGGGGGAGGAGGAGGCGGCGGTTTTCGCGTCGACGACCTCGGCGATCTCGGGGACATCTTCGGGGGCCTCTTCGGCCGTGGAGCCGGCCGTTCCGGTCCGAGTCGTGGCACCGGACCCCAACGTGGCAGTGATCTCGAAGCCGGCCTGCACCTCTCGTTCAATGATGCCGCCGTCGGTGTGACCACGACCGTGAATGTCACCAGCGAGACTCGGTGTTCCACCTGCCGGGGGACCGGCGCCAAGCCCGGAACCATGCCGAAGCCCTGCCCTGTCTGCGGCGGCCGTGGGGCGATCGACGAGAACCAGGGGCCGTTCAGCTTCTCCGCTCCATGTGCAAACTGTGCAGGACAGGGCAAGGTCGTGGACTCGCCCTGTCCCGCCTGTCGGGGAGCGGGCGTCGAGCACCGGCCCCGTTCGGTCAAGGTGCGCATCCCGGCAGGTGTCGCCGACGGTCAGCGCATTCGACTGAAGGGCAGGGGCGAGCCCGGTCGTCACGGCGGTCCTGCGGGCGACCTTTACGTCGTCGTCCATGTCGCGACCCATCCGCTCTTCGGACGCGTGGCAAACAATCTCACGCTCAACGTCCCCATCACCTACCCCGAGGCGGTGCTGGGCGCCGACATCACGGTTCCGACCTTTGACAACGGCACGGTTACCCTGCGGGTCCCTGCGGGCACTCGCTCGGGCCGTACGTTCCGCGTGAAGGGCAAAGGAATTCCGGGTGCCCGGGGCGAGCTCGGTGATCTGTTGGTGAGCGTTGAGGTGACCGTTCCCGTCGAGCTGTCCGAAGGCGAGCGCAAGGCCGTCGAGGCGCTTGCTGCGGCAAGTGAGCATGCATCACCTCGCGGATACCTGGGGGTCTAGGTCATGTCTGTTCGCGGTCGACGTTCCGATGATCGGGATCGCGGTCGCGCGGTGTTCGTGATCTCGGTGGCTGCCGAGCTTGCCGGCGTGCATCCCCAGACGCTGCGCATCTACGAACGCAAGGGTCTGCTTGATCCGGCTCGCACCGGTGGGGGTTCACGTCGCTACAGCGAGGGTGACATCGAGCGACTGAATCGTATTCAGGACCTCACGCAGGAAGGCCTCAATTTGGCAGGGGTAAAGCGGGTGCTCGAGCTCGAGGTGGAGCTCGGTGCGTTGCGTGCCGAGCTCGAGCTCGCCCGCGCCGAGGCAGCCGAGGCAGTCGAGAGCACCCATCGCAGCTACCGCCGGGACCTCGTGCCGGTTTCCCAGGCGATGGAGCTGTACGTGCAACGTCGCCGATCCGGACGACGATAGAGACAGAAGGAGAGGGGACTCAGAGCGATGGCCGTTGACCCAGAACGCTGGACCGTCAGGACCAAGGAGGCTTTCAGTGAGGCCGTCGATGGCGCGCGCGCCCAGAATCACCCGGAGGTCACGCCCGATCACCTCCTGGTGGCGTTGCTGAACCAGCGCGACGGCGTGGTGACCCCGCTTCTCCAAAAGGTTGGGGTCGACCCCGCGATGCTCGGGAACGCCGCGGGTGAGCGGCTGGCGAAATTGCCTCGTGCACAGGGCTCGGAGGCGGCGATGAGCCGCGACCTTCGAGCGACCCTGGAGCGTGCGGACAAGGCCCGGGTCGATCTTCACGACGACTACGTGTCGACCGAGCACGTGATGCTCGCCATGTCGGACCTGATCAAGGTCACCACCGAGGAGCTGCTTGAGGCCCTGCGCTCGGTGCGTGGCAGTCATCGTGTCACGAGCCAGAATCCCGAGGAGAGCTATCAGGCGTTGGAGCGTTACGGCCGTGACCTCACTGCAGCCGCACGCGACGGCAAGATCGATCCGGTCATCGGTCGTGACGACGAGATTCGTCGGGTCATTCAGGTGCTGTCCAGACGGACCAAGAACAACCCCGTGCTCATCGGTGAACCCGGTGTGGGCAAGACCGCCATCGTCGAGGGGCTCGCCCGGCGCATCGTCGAGGGTGACGTGCCCGAGAGCCTCAAGGACAAGCGGTTGATCTCACTCGATCTCAGCTCCATGGTGGCCGGCGCCAAGTACCGCGGTGAGTTCGAGGAACGCCTCAAGGCGGTGCTGAAGGAGATCACCGATGCAGGTGGCGAGGTCATCACCTTCATGGACGAGCTGCACACCATTGTCGGCGCGGGCGGGTCCGAGGGGTCCATGGATGCCGGAAACATGATCAAGCCCATGCTGGCGCGTGGCGAGCTGCGCATGATCGGCGCCACCACCCTCGACGAGTTTCGCAAGTACATCGAGAAGGACGCCGCGCTCGAGCGTCGATTCCAGCAGGTCTTCGTGGGCCAGCCCTCGGTCGAGGACACCATCGCCATTCTCCGAGGTCTGAAGGAACGCTACGAGGTGCATCACGGTGTCCGCATTCAGGATGCCGCGTTGGTCGCCGCTGCCGTCCTGTCCGATCGCTACCTGACCGGCCGGTTCCTTCCCGACAAGGCGATCGACCTCGTCGACGAGGCCGCCTCGGCCCTGCGCATCGAGATCGACTCCATGCCCACCGAGATCGATGTGGTGGAGCGACGGATCCGCCAACTGGAGATCGAGCGTGTGGCTCTTGCGAAGGAGACCGACCTCGCCTCGACGGAGCGACTCGACATTCTCGATCGGGAACTGGCCGATCTGCGTGAGCAGTCATCCGCCATGAAGGCCCATTGGGAGACCGAGAAGGATGCCATCGCCGCGATCCGCAGCCTCAAGGAGGAGCTCGAGTCCAAGCGCATCGAGGTGGACCGCCTGGTCGATCTCGAGAAGGCCGCCGAGATTCGGTATGGGCAGATCCCCGAGCTCGAGCGCCAACTGGAGGCCGCCGGAAACCGCCTCGATGACCTCCAGTCGACGCAACGCATGTTGAAGGAGGAGGTCGACGAGGAGGACATCGCCGAGGTCGTCAGCAAGTGGACCGGCGTTCCGACGGCAAGGCTGATGGAGGGGGAGGTCCACAAGCTCGTCCGCATGGAGGACGTGCTCCATCAACGCGTGGTGGGCCAGGACGAAGCAGTGACCGCGGTCGCAAACGCCATTCGTCGCAGTCGGGCAGGTCTGTCGGACCCCAACCGTCCGATCGGATCGTTCCTGTTCCTCGGCCCAACCGGCGTCGGCAAGACCGAGCTTGCCCGCTCGTTGGCAGGTTTTCTTTTCGATGACGAACGGGCGATGGTCCGCATCGACATGTCGGAGTACATGGAGAAGCACACGGTCAGTCGTCTGATCGGCGCGCCCCCCGGCTATGTGGGCTATGAGGAGGGCGGCCAGTTGACCGAGGCGGTGCGCCGTCGG
>JACOTK010000148.1 GCA_016178435.1 Actinomycetota bacterium | reverse complement strand
GTCCATTCGCCTCAAGCCGACGTGGTCTACGAACGCCACGAGGTGCCGGTCGAGGGCAGGGATGTGGCCCAGATCGCCATGTGGCGCCTGACCATGACGGTCTCGCCCACCGACGCCGGGAGCGCGCTGCATGTTCATGTCTTCTACGGCGGTGATGCGCTCGGCGACATGGCGGAGGGCATCCTGACCAAGGAGCTCAACAAGTCACGGCCCGCCCTGCTCAAGGAGATCAAGCACCGCGTCGGCGTGTCCTGAGGGTCGCGGCGATCAACGCCGCCGTGGCGCACTAGAGTCGGGCCTGACGGAACGCGGGAGCCCAACCGGGCTGAGAGGGTGACCATGTCGCCGACCGCTTGAACCTGCTCCGGGTCATACCGGCGAAGGGAGCATCTGATGGAGACACCCACCAACCAGCTCGACAGCGCCATCCGCACACAGCGCACGGAGGCGATCGCCGGGACGATCACCCCCGAGATGAGGCGGGTTGCCGAGCGCGAAGGCCTGACTCCCGAGCTCGTCAGGGACGAGGTTGGCCGAGGCCGCCTCGTCATTCCCGCGAACGTCGTGCACCTCGGCCAAACCCTGGATCCCATGGGCATCGGCACCGTGGCGACGGTCAAGGTCAACGCCAACATCGGCTCCTCACCCGGGGTCTCCGACGTGCCCGGTGAGGTTCACAAGCTCCGGACCTCGGAGCAATACGGGGCCGACACCGTCATGGACCTGTCCACGGGTCGCGACATCGACGAGACCCGACTGGCCATCATCACCGCCGCAACCGTCCCCATCGGGACCGTCCCGATCTACCAGGCGATCAACCGGGCGCCTTCCATCGACGAGTTGACCATCGAGCACCTGTTGACCGAGATCGAGCACCAGGCCCAACAGGGCGTCGACTACATGACCATTCACGCCGGCATCCGCCTGGAGCACCTCCCCCTGTGCCAACACCGCGTCACCGGCATCGTCAGTCGCGGCGGGGGCATTCTCGCTCGCTGGATGGTGGCGAACCGTGCGGAGAATCCCCTCTACACCCACTTCGACGAGGTCTGCGAGATCCTCGCCCGCTACGACGTGACCATCTCGCTCGGTGACTCGTTGCGGCCGGGCTGCCTCGCCGACGCCTCCGACGAGGCGCAGTTCGCCGAGCTGCGCACCCTGGGCGAGCTGACCCTACGAGCGTGGGAGCACGGTGTGCAGGTCATGGTCGAGGGCCCCGGACATGTGCCGATGAATCAGATCGAGGACAACGTCCGCAAGCAACAGGAGTGGTGTCACGAGGCGCCCTTCTACACGTTGGGCCCACTCGTCATCGACATCTCACCCGGCTACGACCACATCTCCTCGGCGATCGGTGCGGCCATGATCGGCTGGCACGGCGCTTCGATGCTGTGTTACGTGACACCCAAGGAGCATCTCGGTCTGCCCACCGCCGAGGACGTGAAGCAGGGCCTCATGGCATACAAGATCGCGGCCCACGCTGCCGACGTCGCCCGCGAACGACCCGGTGCACGTGACCGTGACGATGCGTTGAGCAAGGCTCGCTTCGACTTCGACTGGAACCGGCAGTTCGAGCTGTCCCTCGACCCCGAAACGGCCCGCTCCTATCACGACGAGACCCTCGACCACGACTACTACAAGTCGGCCGAGTTCTGCACCATGTGCGGCCCCAAGTGGTGTCCCATGCACAACTTCCGCAACATCGACTGGGAAGAGGTCTCCCTCGTCGTCAAAGAGGTCGACGCCGCTGCACGGTGAGCCCTTGAACCTTCCGAACCCCCCACGGAACCACTCCCGCCGGCCATGACGCGATCGATCACGCTTCGACCATGGCAAAAAGACGCGCTCGATCGTCTCGGCGCGACCACCCGGCCCAACTTCCTGGCGGTGGCGACCCCCGGCGCCGGCAAGACCACCTTCGCGCTCACGGCCGCTTGTCAGAACCTCGCGGCGAATCCCCGGAGACGCCTCGTGGTCGTGGTGCCCACCCAACACCTCAAGGTCCAGTGGGCATCCGCTGCCGCCGGCTTCGGTCTGCACCTCGACCCGGTGTGGACGGCAGCGGACGGACGGCTGCCGAGCGACATGCACGGCGTCATCACCACCTACCAGCAGGTGGCCACGTCCGCGCCGGTGCTTCGAGGTCTCGCGAGCGACGCCTTCGTGATCTTCGACGAGATCCACCACGCGGCAGACGACCGGGCATGGGGCGACGGCGTTCGCCATGCCTTCGAGCCGGCGGCGCAGCGTCTCTCGCTGTCGGGCACACCGTTTCGATCGGATACGCAGGCCATTCCCTTCATCGAGTACCACCTCGATGAAGCTCGCCCCGACTACTCGTACGGGTATCGGGAGGCGTTGGCCGACGGCGGGGTCGTGCGGCCGGTCTACTTCCCACGGATCAACGGCCACATGGAGTGGATGGGCCCGGACGGATCGCTCCACTCCCACAGCTTCGAGGACGCGCTCGATGCGACCCGTGCGAGCCAACGATTGCGCGCGGCGCTCTCGCTGGAGGGCGAATGGCTGCCTGCGGTCCTTGCCCAGGCCCATCAACGCCTCGGTGACGTGCGGGCCGAGCATCCCAATGCCGGTGGGCTCGTCATCGCCATGGACCAGGCGCATGCGCGTGGCATTGCGGCGCTGCTCGAACGACGTCATGGCGTTCCGGTGACCATCGCGACCTCGGACGACCCTGCCGCCTCGAGCCATATCGCCCGGTTCGCCGCAGGCACCGATCCCTGGATCGTGGCGGTCCGCATGATCTCCGAGGGCGTCGACATTCCCCGTCTGCGGGTGGGGGTCTTTGCCACCAACACAAGCACCGAGTTGTTCTTTCGCCAGGCGGTCGGTCGTCTGGTCCGCTGGACCAAGGGCCTGCGTAATCAGGACGCCTATCTCTACATCCCTGATGACAGCCGCCTCGAGCGCAAAGCCAACGAGATCGCCGTTGAACGCAATCACAGTCTGGCCAAGGTCGCGAAGCCCGAAGGCGATGGCGAGGGATTCGCCGATGCCCTCGACCTCCTCGACGATCGCGACGCATCGGCCAACCAGGGCGATGACCCGCAGCTGTCGCTTTTCAGCGTGATCTCGGCGGTCGCAGTGGGAGCCCCACGGGTCGGGCAACCCACGCTCGGTTTCACGGGTGACGGCGAAGCCAACGATGACGACGAGGCGCTGACCATCACCCTTGCGCCGCTTCCCCCACCGGGCGGCGACCGTTCGGTCCCCGGGGGCGACTCCGGCGCAACGCTGACCACCACCAGACGAGAGCACAAGCAACACCTGCGCAACGCCAACAACGACCGGGTGAAGGCCATCGCCAGGATCACCGGCTGGTCACATGCGCAGGTCAACGGCGAGCTGAATCGCCTCACGGGGCTCCAGAAGGTAACGGAGGCCACCGTGGGCCAACTCGAAACCCGCCTGCGTCATGCCGGACGCTGGCTGTCGCGCCTGTAGCAGTCGCACCGTTGGCGGAGCGCCCGTCACCCGATGTTCCGATTAGCGTGCGGGCATGCGAAACCGCGCGTCCATGCCAAACGTCAAGGTCGGCACCTTCATCACCGTTGGTGTCGGCCTGGTCGTCGGATTCATCATCCTGGTGCTGATCCTCGGAGCATTCGGCGCGACACCGGTCGACAAGATCGGCCTGCACTATTCGGGTGGACCCATCGAGGGGATCAAGTTCCAAAAGATCGTGGAGCCGGGGTCGGGAACGCGTTTTCTCGGGTTGCAGGACAAGCTGGTCCTGTTGCCGGTGACCCAACGCGACTACATCGTCAGCCTCAACGCCGGCGAGGGCGACCGACAGGCTGCCGACTCGATCCTGGCCCCTGCCCGGGGCGGCGTGGACATGCAGTTCGAGATCGCCGCCTACTTCACACTCAACACGAACCCCCAGGTGGTGCGCCGGTTCTACGAACGGGTCTGCGTCAAGTTCGCCTGCGACACCGAAACCGGTTGGGATGCAATGTTGAACAACAACTTCCGCAAGCCGATCGAACAGGCGATCCAACAACGCGTCCGGGAGCACACGGTCAACGAGTTGTTCGCAGGCGAGGCCTCCGCCGAGACCGGCACAACGGCCGATGAAGCCGAATCGCTCCTCGTCACCATCCAGAACGAGATCGCCAAGGACCTCAAGGCAAACGTCAACAACATCCTGGGCGGGAACTACTTCTGCGGGCCGACCTTCGATCGAAACAAACCCGAGGTGTGCCCGGACTTCGTGTTCAAGATCAACTCGGCCACGCCCACCAACGAGGCGGTGCGCAACGCCTTTGCCCAGAATGCCGCCAGCCGTCAGGCGATCCTCACGGCTCAGAACAATGCCCAGGCCGAGGTCGCCAAGGCGGAGGGGCGACGACAATCCCAGGAGGCGCTGAACAACCTCTACCAGGACCCCAACTACATCGCCTACCTCAACGCATTGGCCGTCCAGGAGTGCGCCTCGAACTCGAACTGCACCCTGGTCGTCAACCCGGGCGCGACCAACATCAACGTCACCCCCCGTCCGGGCGGCTGAGCGTGGACGCAGCGCTCCGGGTCAAGGCCGAGTCCGCCATCGGCTTCATGCCTCCCGACGAAGGGCTTGCCCTCCACGAAGCCGCCATCGCCGCTTGCACAGCCGTGCCGGGAGCTCCCCTGGTCGAGATCGGCAGCTACTGCGGCAAGTCCTCGCTCTATCTCGGTGGCGCTGCACGTGACCATGCCACCGCGCTGTATGCCGTCGATCACCACCGCGGATCGGAGGAGAACCAACCGGGATGGGAGTGGCACGACCCTACGCTCGTCGACGACGACGTCGGATTGATCGACACGCTGCCCATCTTTCGACGAACCATTGCGGACGCCGGTCTCGAGCAACACGTGATCGCGGTGGTCGGCGACTCAACCACCGTCGCTTCACACTGGTCGACGCCGTGTGCGCTCGTCTTCATCGACGGAGGACATGGCAGCGAGCCGGCTCATCGAGATCTCGAGACGTGGGCGCCACATGTTGCGATGGGTGGACTGCTCGCCATCCACGACGTCTTCCCCGACCCGGCCGATGGCGGGCGACCACCGTACGAGATCTATCTGCGGGCACGTGGGGGGGGCTTCGAGGATGTGTCGGCCACCGGATCGTTGCGGGTGCTGCGCCGTGAGCGGCGCAACCTGACCCTCCGCTGATGTTTCGCAGACGCCGGCCGGACACGCCCGAGGTCTGCGACACGCGCCACAGGGGTTCTGCTCCGGTCCCCTCGGCATCGGCGCCCGATGCCCTCGCCTCGGCTCAGCCAACCCCGGCTCCCGATGTCGACCCTGCCGGATACACCGCCGAGGCCGAGCGATTTGCGACAGCCGTGTCCGGGAGATCACCGGGTTTGCATCTCGACTTCACCCCCGAGAGCGTGGCTCGGCTCGACACCTTCATGGCCAGGCCGGGCGCCATGTCAGGTGATGGGTATGTCCTCGGTCTCGGCTGCTACGTCGGTGAGGTGATCCGCCGCAACGTCGGTGGCGCCTGGGTCGCCGATGGCAGCCTTGTGGAGGTCGGCAGCGTCGCCGAGACCTTTCCGCTGCAACAAGCCGGCATCTGCTGCCGACGCGCAAACCGGCATGAATGCCCCGACCTGCTCCAGAGCTATCTTGCAACCGTCATGAACGCTGCCGGCAGCGTTCGCCAGGAGCGTCCGCCACCTCCGTCGTGAGAAAGTTCAATTCGTTGGAGGCGTCGGTTATTGTGGGCGACCGGTAGGCACAGAACTCCGCTGTGCCACTGATCGTTGGTGATGTGCCCACAAACGAGTCGACACGAGGCTGGTGGTCTGTTGAACCTGAAATCAGTCGCCATCCTCGGTGGGTGTGGACACGTTGGGCTGCCCCTGGGCATTGCGCTCGCCGACGCCGGCATCGCGACGGTCCTTGTCGATCTCGATCAACATGCTGTCGATCTGGTGAACAAAGGTGAGCTGCCGTTCCATGAGAACGGTGCGGCGGAGCCACTGGCCGAGGTCATCGGCAGGACACTTCGGGCGACGACGGAGACTGCGGCCATCTCGGAGGTGGACGCGGTCATCGTGGTCATCGGCACTCCCGTGGACGAGCACCTCAACCCCGAGCCACAGGCGGTCCCCCGTGCCATCGAGACCATCGTTCCCTGCCTGCGTGATGGGCAACTCCTCGTTCTTCGCTCGACCATGTATCCCGGTGTGACAGCCCTCGTCGAGCGCATCATCGACCGGGCGGGCCTCGATATCGATGTGGCCTTCTGTCCGGAGCGTATCGCCGAGGGCAAAGCCATGACCGAGCTGTACGAGTTGCCCCAACTCGTTGCCGCCCGCAACGACCGGGCCCTCGAACGGGCTGACGAGCTCTTCTCGGTACTGACCAAGCAGACCATCCACCTGATTCCCGAAGAGGCGGAGCTCGCCAAGTTGTTCACGAATACGTGGCGCTACATCCGCTTCGCCATCGCAAACCAGCTCTATGTGATCGCGAACGACTTTGGGCTCGACTACGAGGTCATTCGCCAGGCGATCATCGAGGACTACCCCCGAGCTGCCGACCTTCCGGCAGCCGGTCTGACGGCCGGGCCGTGTCTCCTGAAGGACACCATGCAGCTTGCGGCCTTCAACAACAATGGATTCACACTCGGGCACTCGGCGATGATGGTCAATGAGGGACTACCTCTCTACATGGTGGCCCGCATGGAGGAGCGCTTTGATCTGACCGAGCAAACCGTCGCGATTCTCGGCATGGCGTTCAAGGCCGAAAGCGATGACATCCGCTCGAGCCTGTCCTACAAGCTGAAGCGCATCCTGGGTTTCAAGGCCGCAAGGGTCTTGTGCGCCGATCCGTTCGTAACCGTTGATCTCGATCTCGTCTCCGAGCAAGAGGCGCTCGCCGCAGCGGACATCGTGGTGATCGGCACACCACACAGGTGTTATCACGAGCTCGATATCGACCTGCCCGTCATCGATATTTGGAACATCACCGGCAAGGGTGTCCGCATCTGATGACATCAATCACCAGATGAAGCCACGAGTCAGCGTTATCGTCACCGCCTACAACGAGGGCCAGGAGATCGAAGCCTGCCTCGATCGCATCCTCGAAGCCGTGACGTTGCCCTGTGAAGTGCTCGTTGTCTACGACGCACCCGACGACACCACAGCGCCGTTCGTCGAGAAGTACGCATCGAACGACCCACGGGTCATACCGACGATCAACACCTACGCCCGCGGACCGGCTTGGGCGATCCGATTCGGCATCGACCATGCCCGGGCGGACGTGGTTGTCATCACCATGGCCGATGGCTGTGACGATCCAATGCAGATCGACATGCTCACCAGGCTCGTCGAACGCGGCATCGTCGTTGTCGCGGCAAGTCGCTACATGCGGGGTGGTCAGCAGATCGGCGGACCATTCCTGAAGCGCACGATCTCTCGCCTGGCGGGCCAGAGCCTGTACTGGCTCGCTCGGGTTGGTACTCATGACGCGACGAACTCCTTCAAGGCATATGACCGGGCATTCGTGGCCGAGGTTGGCATCGAGAGCGAAGCGGGCTTCGAGGTGGGCCTGGAGCTCGTCGCAAAGGCCAAGAGAAACAAGAGGCCGGTTGCGGAGATCCCCACCATTTGGCTCGACCGCAGCTTCGGCGTGAGCAACTTCAAGCTCGTGCAGTGGATGCCCAAGTACCTGTACTGGTACTTCTACGCATTCGGTCTCGCGTTCGGCCCGCCCAAGAAGTCCGACCCAGCAAGCAGAGAAGGATCGTCATGAGCAAAGTCCTGTTGTCCGGCTCGGCCGGTTTCATCGCCGGTTATGTCGTCGCCGAGCTCCTCGATGCCGGCCACGAGGTTGTCGGCATCGACAACTATTCCAAATATGGCGCGACGACCAAGAGCTATGACAACCACGAGCGCTACACCTTCGTTGAAGGCGATTGTCGTGATGTCGATCTCATGACCGAGTTGGCCGCCGACTGCGACCATTTCATCGCGGCGGCGGCGATGATCGGCGGGATCTCCTACTTTCATGCCTACGCCTATGACCTGCTGGCCACGAACGAACGGATCATGGCGGCGTCGTGCGACGCAGCCATCCGGGCCCACCGTGATGGCAGGCTGCAGAAGGTGACCTACATGAGCTCGTCGATGGTCTTCGAGTCGGCCGAGCATTGGCCGAGCAAGGAAGGTGACGAGCGCAACATTGCGCCGCCTCTCTCCTCCTACGGATTCCAAAAGCTTGCGGTCGAGTACTACGCCCGAGCAGCGTGGGAACAGTACCGATTGCCCTACACGATCGTGCGACCGTTCAACTGCGTTGGTATCGGCGAGGGTCGTGCCCTCGGCGAGGTCGAGGTGCTGTCGGGCAATGTGAAGCTGGCCATGAGCCATGTCGTGCCCGATCTCGTTCAAAAGGTCGTCAAGAATCAGGACCCATTGCACATTCTCGGTGACGGCTCGCAGATCCGTCACTACACCTACGGTGGTGACCTGGCCAAAGGCATTGTCATCGCCATGGAGCACCCAGATGCCCTCAACAATGACTTCAATCTGTCAACCGCCGAGAGCACCACGGTGCGCCAACTCGCCGGGACGATCTGGCGCAAGCTCAAGGGTGACGCCCCGTTGAGCTTTGTCAGTGACGAGGCGTACGAGTACGACGTGCAAAAACGGGTACCCGACGTCCAGAAGGCGAAAGATGTTCTGGGTTTCGAAGCGACGACGACACTCGACGAAATGCTCGATGAGGTCATCCCATGGATCGAGGCGGCCGTTCAGGCCGGCACGATCTGAGAGCGGACTAGCGCGGCTGAAGCTCGGCGCACGACAGGACGAGAGCCCAGTTGTTGGGGCTGATCATGACACCAACCTCGGTATCCGATGGCATGCCCTTGCAGTCGTTCTCGTAGGCCGTCCTCATCGCCTCGGGCCACGCCGGCCCGACCGATCTGAAGTTGTCATCCGAGAAGCCGACAGCCATGACCAGGATCAGCTGAGCGATGAAGATCGGTCGGGCCACACGTGCGATCCGGTGGTTCGCGGATGGACCCACAGGCGCCACCAATAGGGCGAAGGCGCTTGCAAGCAACATGATCGGGACCACGCTGTACCGCATGGCGTCAAGGTGATAGACCCCCGCCTCCAATGGGATCGTAGACGTTCCTCGCCCCCAAACCGGAAAGGCGAAAGTCGCAAAGGCGCAGGCCGCGAGAACCATTGCCATGACCTGGTTACGGCGCTCCGCTCCCATGAGCGAGACGAGAAAACCCATCGCAACGATCGAGGTTGACCCAACGACCAAAGCCGTGCCGTGCTCGACCCACAGGCTCGAGACACCCCGCTCCCCGAGAAGATACTGACCAAAGATCCGTTGCCCGATGAGGGTCACGAAGTCGCCGACGGAGTTCCTGACCGGTGCGCGGGCTTGGTCTGTTGTATGCGTGACCACCAGGCCTTGTACCGAAAGGCCGGCGAGGTAGGCCCCGACGACGACATATGCCGCCTTCGTGCGCCGATAGAGGGCGAATCCGATCGCAAGGGGAAGGAACAACCCCACGATCGCCGTCGAGGTGGCGGCGAGAAACGCCACGGCGCTCCGTGTCGCCACATCGACTTTCTTCTCAGCCATCGAGATCAAGGCCCAGGGGACGACCGCAGCGAAGGTCCAGATGAGGTTCGTCACCGAGGCGACGTTCTCAACGATCAAACACGGCATCAACACAACCAGCGCTGCGAGAACGAGACGGGTGAGCCTCGAGCCCACCCATCCGTCGGTTGCCCGATAGACGAACCAAGCGAGCAACCCGGCCACCAACGCCGGCGCGAGCGCGAGATAGATCGACAACTGCTCGGTCGGCACTCGTGACATCCCCAATGCCAGGATTCGAGGAGGAAGCTGGAGATAACCGGCGTAGCCCCGGAAGAGCACGGAAAGGCCACCCAGCCGATCTGCCTCGGCATAGTAAAGAGCCCCGTCCTCCGCCCAGATGGTTCGCCATGAGTGCACTCCGGACTGACGAAGAAGTGGCAGTCCCACGGCCAGGGTCACCAGTACAACGCCCGTCCCCCGGCGAAACCAGCGAGCCCGAGTCGTCGCACCTCGGAGGCTTCCGGACCTTGACCCCACGGGTGCATCGGCAGACAATGCCTCAACGGTCTCGTGCATCACCGGATCAAACTAACAGCCAGGTCAGATGAGGAGGCGAGCGATCCACGACGACAGGTAAGGTCGGGGGCTTCGATTCACAGCGAGGGGGAACATCGGCCATGAGCAACATCACGTTCGACACGTTCGATGCAGAGATCGCCGCAGGGATGCTCAACTCGGCGCAAGCGGCGGGGGGCCTGACGTCATATCTGCAGTTCCGTCATCTGGAGCTCACCGCCGGGCGCCTGGTCGCCGAGTTCGACGCACGGGACGAGTTGAAGACACCGTTCGGCAACCTCCATGGCGGCTGCCTGTCGGCCTTTGTGGACCATTGCCTCGGTACGGTCTTCTACCCGGTCATCGCGCGCGGCGCCTGGGTGGCAACGACGGAGTTCAAGCTCAACCTGACCCGTCCGGTCAGCGACGGCAAGGTCACGGCGGTCACCGACATCATTGCGCTCGGCGGACGAACCGGTGTGGCCTCGATCCGCATCTCCAACAACGACAAGTTGGTCTGCGCCGCTCAGGGCACCGTCTCGATCATCAAACCCAAGGCCTGAGTCACCGGAGGCCCCTCAGGCGGCAGCCGCTTCCGCCAGGAGTGCCGCCAGGCGCGACTCGCAGCGTCCGTATTTCTTCCGGTAACCCCCGTGACGGTAGGACGCCGGGAACAGCTCGTCGATGGGACAACCCGATGCCAGGAACGTGACCTCGGCCTCGTACAACTCATCGATCAGCTGTACGAACAGGAGGGCGTCGCCCTGATTCACGATCGGGTGGAGCCCCTTGACCGCCACCACGTCGAGGCCGTCGAGCATGGGCGCGAACTGAACCGGGTGGACGCGCCGAAGGTGATCCAACAAGTCGTCGAAGCTGTCCAGGCTGAGGGTTCCGTTCGCCTGCGGGGAGGTGATCCCGATAGGGATCGTCCTCGACCCGGCGATCACCGCGTCGAGCCTGTCCTCGTCGAGAAGGCGCCCCGGTGAAGCCTGACCACGTCGGTAGTCGGGCCCGTCCACCCGTATGGTCTCGAAATGCGAGGCGATGGCGGCGATCTCACGCGTGAAGTCCTCCGCCGTGAAGCGGCCCTCCCCCAGGCGCTCCGGCAGGGAGTTCGATGTCGTGGCCACCCGGGTTCCCCGGGCGACAACCCCCCGAAGAAACGTGACGGCCATCAAGGTGTTGGCGACATCGTCGAGCTCGAACTCGTCGACGCAGATCAGCCGAAACGACGAGAACGACGAGATTGCCTCCTCCATCCCGAGGAAGCCGACCACCGCCGTCAACTCCCCAAAGCTCAAATAGACTGCCGGGAGCCCCCTGCTGTCGACCTCGTGCCACAACGATGCCAGGAGGTGGGTCTTTCCCACGCCGTATCCGCCGTCGAGATACCGGGCAGGACGGCCGCCGTCTCCGGCCACTTCCCCGCATGCCCCTTCCCTGCGGGCGAGAGGCCTCCGCCGAAACCACCGGCTCTGCGGGCCCCGCCGTTCGTCGATCGCGATCGCCTCGGCGAAAGCCTCCATGGCGGCAAGCGCCTCGGACTGGGAAGGATGGTGCTCGTTGGGAACATAGCCGGCGAAGCGAACGCCGGCGAAGCGCCGCGGCGGTCGATAACGCGCCACGAGCGCCTCGGGACCCAGGGACGGGAACCGGTCAACCAGTCGCTGGATGTCCGTCACCGACGACCGATCACTCCCACTCGATGGTGCCCGGAGGCTTCGAGGTGATGTCGTAGACCACCCGATTGACGCCTTCGACCTCATTGATGATCCGGCTCGAGAATCGCTCCAGCAGGTCGTAGGGCAACCGCGCCCAATCCGCGGTCATCGCGTCGTCGCTGGTGACCGCCCTCACGATGATCGGATACGCATAGGTGCGCTCGTCACCCATGACGCCGACCGAACGAATGTCGGGAAGCACGGCAAAGGCCTGCCAGATCTCGCGCTCCAGGCCGGCACGTTCCACCTCTTCCCTGACGATGGCATCCGCATGACGCAGGATCGCCACCCGCTCGGGAGTGACCTCGCCGATGATCCGAACGCCGAGTCCCGGCCCGGGGAACGGCTGGCGCCACACGATCTCATCGGGAAGCCCGAGCTCCTCGCCGACCTTGCGCACCTCATCCTTGAACAGCAGGCGTAACGGCTCGATCAGCTCGAACTCCATGTCGTCGGGAAGCCCACCGACATTGTGATGCGACTTGATCCTGGCCGCCTCGGAGGTGCCCGACTCGATGACGTCCGGATACAGCGTTCCCTGCACCAGGAACCCTGCATCCTGCAGCCCGGCGGCCGCATGCTCGAACTCACGGATGAACTGCTCGCCGATCGCCTTGCGCTTCTCCTCGGGATCGAGGATGCCTGCCAGACGCTGGAAGAATCGATCGGCAGCATCGACGTGCAGCAGATCGATGCCCTGATGCCGCTGGAAGGTATCGACCACCTGGTCGCTCTCCCCCTCACGCATCAGCCCGGTGTCGACATACACGCAGGTGAGCTGAGCGCCCACCGCGTGATGCACCAATGCGGCGGCAACCGCGGAGTCAACCCCACCGGAGAGCCCACAGATCACCCGCTCCCCGCCGACCTGTGCCCTCACGGCTTCGATCTGGGTTTCGATGATCGAGGTCATCGTCCAGTTCGGTCGAGCGTCGCACAGGGCGTGCAGGAAGTGCTCGATCAGCGCCTGTCCTCGAGGTGTGTGCGCCACCTCCGGGTGATACTGGACGCCGTAGATCCTGCGAGCGGGTGATTCCAGAATCGCGACCGGCGCCTCGGCGGTGCTCGCCGGCGACGTGAAGCCCTCGGGAAGCGTGGCGATCGAGTCGAAGTGACTCATCCAGACTTCCTGCGTGAACGGGACGACCGGCCCGAGGAGACTCGACGAGCCCGCCATCTCGAGCGTCGTGCGGCCGTATTCACCCTTGCCCGTCCTGGCGACCTCGCCACCCAGTTGATGGGCGATGAGCTGGGCGCCGTAACAGATGCCGAGGATGGGGATGCCCAGGTCGAAGATGGCCGGGTCGAGCCTCGGGGAACCCTCGACGTGGACCGATTTGGGTCCGCCGCTGAGGATGATGCCGGCCGGCTGTTCGGCGACGATGTCCGCGGCGGTCACCTTGTGCGGCACGATCTTGGAGTACACGCGGGCCTCGCGGACCCGACGAGCGATGAGCTGGGCGTACTGGGCTCCGAAATCAACGACGAGGACGGTGTCGAACTCGCCGGCGTACACCGGCATCACCCTCGTTACCGACCCATCCCGACACCCTGCGAACGCTGCAGTTGCTTGCCCTCGGTCAACAAGGCAGGAGCGACCATGACCTCGGCCTTCTGGAACTCCTTGACCGTCTGATAGCCACACGTCGCCATCGAGGTGCGCAGTGCTCCGAAGAGGTTCAGGCGGCCATCGTTCTCACGAGCAGGCCCGACAAGCACTTCCTCGAGTGTCCCCCGCGTGCTGGTCTTGACCCGAGCGCCACGCGGCAAGGTGGGATGGAACGTGGCCATGCCCCAGTGGTATCCCCGCCCGGGGGCCTCCGTGGCGGCGGCAAGCGGGGAGCCGATCATCACGGCGTCGGCGCCGCATGCGATGGCCTTGGCGATATCGCCCCCGGTGCTCATGCCGCCGTCGGCAATGACCTGGCAGTACACACCGGTCTCGTCGAGGTGTCGCATCCGGGCACCCTGTGCATCGGCGATCGCCGTAGCCTGGGGAACGCCGATACCCAGAACGCCACGACTGGTGCAGGCATTGCCCGGCCCGACACCGACGAGAACGCCGGCGGCGCCGGTTCGCATGAGGTGCAGGGCGGCCTGGTAGGAAGCGCAGCCGCCGACGATCACGGGCATCGACAACTCGCGCACGAAGCGCTTCAGGTTGAGGGGCTCCCCGGTCCTGGAGACATGCTCAGCCGAGACCACCGTGCCCTGGATCACCAACAGGTCGAGCTCTGCCTCCAGGATGGAAGGCAGAAACGACTCGGTTCGCTGAGGCGTGACCGAGGCGCAGGACACGATGCCCGCTTCCTTGATCTGGCGGATGCGGGGTGCGATCAGCTCAAGCTTGACCGGCTCGGCATAGATCTCCTGCATGCGGAGCGTCGCCTTCTCAGTGGGAAGCTCGGCGATCTCCTCGAAGAGCGGCACGGGGTCCTCGTAGCGGGTCCACAGACCCTCGAGGTTGAGCACGCCGACGCCACCGAGACGACCGATCTCGATCGCCGTCGCCGGGCTGATGACCCCGTCCATCGCCGATCCCATCAGAGGGAGATCAAATCGAAAAGCGTCGATCTCCCACGAGATGTCGACGTC
>JACOTK010000147.1 GCA_016178435.1 Actinomycetota bacterium | reverse complement strand
TCTGATGGCCGAACGAACCTTGACCTCGGTGATCCTGGCCGCCGGCGTGGGAACCCGCATGCGATCGGAGCGCCCCAAGCCGCTGCACCTCCTGTGCGGGCGGGCGATGCTGTTGCACGTTCTCGACGCTGCCGCAGCGACGGGGGTCGAGCGGGCGGTGGTCGTCGTGGGCCACGGTGCGGAGCGGGTGACCAAGAAGCTCGTCGAGAACGCACCGAGCGACCTGCCCATCGATTTTGTGGATCAGGCCGACCAACGTGGCACCGGTGATGCGCTCATGGTCGGGCTCACGGCATTTCCCGACGACGACGTCGACGGCGACCTGCTGGTCCTGCCAGGTGACACGCCCTTGCTGCGGGGCGAGACGCTTGCCCATCTGGTGGCCGTGCACCGCAAGGGCGAAGCAGCGGCAACGTTGTTGACCGCACGCCTCGCCGATCCGACGGGGTACGGACGTGTGGTTCGTGGCAGGGAAGGTCGCATCGTCCGTATCGTCGAGCAGGCCGATGCGACCGCCGAGGAAGCACTGCTCGACGAGGTGGCAACCTCGGTCTACTGCTTTCGCCGCAGTCTCGTGGCGCCGGCGCTTCGACGCCTCAAGCCCGAGAACGCGCAGGGGGAGTACTACCTGACCGACGTGATCGAGGTCCTGCGGACGGCCGGCTACCCGATCGCATCCCATGAGGTCGACGATGCGATCGAGACCGTCGGCGTGAACGACCGTGCGCAGTTGGCCGTGGCCGAGGCAGAGTTGCGGCGCCGCACCAATCAACGCTGGCTGGGCCTGGGCGTCACGATGGTCGATCCCGCTCAGACGTACGTCGATGCGACGGTGGAGCTGGCGCCCGACGTGACGTTGTTTCCCGGCACGATCCTCCAGGGCGCCACCCGTGTGGGATCGGGCGCCGAGATCGGCCCGAACACCCGTCTGGTCGATTGCGTGGTCGGCAGGGAGGCGGTGGTGACCCAGACGGCCGCCGAAAGTGCCGAGATCGGGGCAGGGGCCCACGTCGGCCCCTTCGCCCACCTGGGTCCGGGCGCCACCGTGTCCGACGGCGAGGTGACCGGTCCGTTCTACACTGGGCGTTCGACCACATGACAGCACCCCCTGCGGGGATCGAGAACGGAGCGTGAAGCCGGCATGGCCATGGAGCTGATCACCAAGAAGAAGCTTCAACTGCTCGGTGGTCGCACCCATCCCGCGCTGGCCGAGGAGATTGCCGCCCATCTGGGGGTCGAGTTGGGCGAGACCAATCTCGTCGACTTCGCCAACTCCGAGATGCGCTGTCGCTTCGGCGAGTCGGTCCGCGGCGCCGACGTCTTCATTCTGCAGCCGCACTCATCGTCCGACGGACGTTCCGTCAACGATTCGCTCATGGAACAGCTGATCATGATCGACGCCGCCAAGCGCGCCTCGGCCAAGCGCATCACCGCGGTCTGCCCGTACTACGGCTATTCCCGACAGGACCGCAAGGCGGAGGGGCGTGAACCCATCACTGCCAAGCTGGTGGCCGACCTCCTGTACACGGCGGGGGCTCATCGAGTGGTCAGCGTCGATCTCCATTCGGGCCAGATCCAGGGCTTCTTCGACGGCCCGGTCGACCACCTCACGGCCATGCCGGTACTCGTCGAGTACCTGCGGGAGAACCTGCAGGGCGAGTTGGTCATCGTCGCACCCGACGCAGGCCGCGTAAAGGTTGCCGAGCGCATGGCCCAGCACCTGCATGCCGACCTGGCCATCGTCCACAAGCGCCGGCCCAAGGGCATGGCGAACGTGGTGGAGGCCCGAGACGTGGTCGGTGATGTCGAGGGGCGGATCTGCGTCCTGGTGGACGACATGATCGACACGGCCGGCACCATCGTCGCTGCGGCGGAGCAGCTCAAGGACCACGGAGCCTCCAGCGTCTGGGCGGCGGCGACCCACGGGGTGTTCTCCGATCCGGCCATCGACCGCCTGAAGAACTCGGTCATCGATCGGGTCATCATCACCAACACCCTGCCGTTGCCGGTGGAGAAGCAGATCGACAAGATCGAGGTGCTGTCCATCGCCGGGCTCATCGCCGATGCCATCGACGCGGTGTTCGAGGACACCTCGGTGTCGGAGATCTTCGGCGGTGACAACCAGGCCTGAGGTCGCTCGGGTCCGGTCTGGACAATGAGAGTTTCGACTTTGCCGCCGATCTCGTAGAGTGGAGCGTTGTCCCGAGATCTGTTCGTTCGCAGGAGCGCGTCCCATGCCTGAAATGACCCTTGTCGCCGAAGCCAATCGTGTCACCGGCACGCGTCCTTCTGGTCGCCTCCGCTCCGAGAACAAGATTCCCGCTGTGGTCTACGGGGGGGGTGAGGCGCCGTTGTCGGTGAGCGTGACCCGCCGTGATCTCCGCCTGGCGCTCTCGGGTGGTCACGGCTCTCATGCGCTGATCAACCTCGAGGTGGGCGGCAGCCGGCATCTCGTCATGGTCAAGGACATGCAGCGCAACCCGGTGCGCAACGAGGTGATCCATGTCGACTTTCTACGGGTGAGCCACGATACGAGAGTGAGTGCCGATGTGGCGATCACACTCGTGGGCGAGGCCCATCAGGTCCGTCTTGCGGGTGGCAAGGTCGAACAACAGCTCTTCAAGCTGGTGCTCACGGGAAGGCCTGACGACATTCCCGGCGAGATCATCTGCGACATCTCCGAGATGGCGCCGGCTCAGATCCTCCGTGTTGCCGAGTTGGATCTCCCCGGCGGCGTGACGGTCACCACGGCCGAGGACGAGATCGTTGCGGTCGGACACATCAACAGGCGGCTGGAGGGAAGCGGATCCGAGGGCGACGAATATGGTGAAGGCGCCGAGGCCGGCGGTGACGCCGGCGAGGCCGCAGCAGAGTAGCGGTGGGCCTGCTCGGCCGCGACGATGGCCGGGCGCACCGGGGCACCCCTGCCGACCTGCTGGTGATGGGTCTCGGCAACCCGGGGGATACCTACGTGGGGACTCGGCACAACATCGGAGCAGAGACGGTCGGTGTTCTTGCCGCCCGCCATGGGGTGAAGTTGGCCGCGACCAGGTGTCGCGCCCTGGCGGGCGAGGCTCGAATCGGGGGCAAACGGATCGTGCTGGCGTTCCCACTGACCTTCTACAACGAGGCGGGCAACGCCCTCGTCGCCCTTGCGAGGCGTTACGGCATCGATGATCCGCGTCAGGTGGTGGTGGTCCACGACGAGCTCGATCTGCTGCCGGGTACCCTCAAGGTCAAGGTGGGCGGGGGTCTCGCGGGAAACAACGGCCTGAAGTCGATCAAGGCCCACCTGCACTCCGAGGACTTCATCCGGGTGCGCATCGGCGTCGGCAAGCCCCCGGGTCGGGAGCAGGGCGTGGATCATGTGCTGCGCCGTCCGGGCAAGGCCGAGCGAGTCGAGCTCGACGTGGTGATCGAGAAGGCCGCCGACGCGGTCGAGGCGATTGCCGTCGAGGGCCCCGACGTGGCGATGAACCGCTTCAATTGATCGCCGATAACCTCGATCTGTCGTGACGGTACTTCGCTCCCTTCCCACCCTTCTCCGCAATGACCCGGCGCTGACCACGGTCCTTGGGACCTCGCACACGGTTCTCACCGTTCCCGAGCCCGCTCGGGCGATCACCATCGCCGGCCTCACCCATCTTTCCGCTCGCCATCCCTTCGTGGTCGCCGTGCCCACGACCGGTGAGGCCGAGCGGCTCGTTCACGATCTGGCGGAGTATCTCGGACCCGACGACGTCGAGTTGTTCCCCGCCTGGGAGACGTTGCCCTTCGAGCGGGTCAGCCCGAGTGTCGAGGCGATGGGACGGCGACTGCGCGCGGTGTGGCGACTTCGCAGACCCGACGAGCATGCGGTCCGCGTGGTGGTGGCTCCCATTCGTGCCCTGGTGCAGCGTCTCGGTCCCCATGTCGGTGACGTCGAGCCGGTCACGGTTCGCCCCGGTGATCGGATCGATCCGACGGTGCTGGTGGCCAACCTCGTGGGCGCAGGGTACCTGCGTGAGTACCAGGTCGAGCACCGTGGGGAGATCGCCGTGCGCGGCTCGATCGTCGACGTGTTCCCGTCGACCGCGGATGTGCCGGTTCGCATCGACCTGTGGGGTGATGAGGTCGATCGTCTGAGCAGCTTCTCGGTCAACGATCAACGTTCGCGTCGCGATCTCACCGGTGTCGACATCTTCCCCTGCCGAGAGCTCTTGGCCACCGATGACGTGCGTGCACGTGCCCGAGGCCTGAGGACCACCGAGCCCTGGGGTGTCGAGCAGTGGGAGCGGCTGGACGAGGGCCAACTCTTCGAGGGCATGGAGTCGTGGCTGCCGTGGCTTTCCGACGACGAGCGGCTACTGGTCGATCTGTTGCCACCCGAGGCCCAGGTGTTGTTGGTCGATCCTCGTCGGATGCGCGATCGAGCGGGTGACCTTCTTGCCGAGGAGGCCGATCTGGCAACCGCGCTCGGGCGTACCTGGGGAGTCGCCGATGCCAGTGGCATGCCCCGACTGCATCTGCCGTTCGATCGTCTCCTGGCCCATACCAAGGCTCCTGCATGGACGATCACGAGTGTGGCCGAGAGTCCCGATGCCCCGGTCGTCCGTGCCCAGGGCTTCGACACCACGGGCGGCGGCGAGCGGTTGATCACCCAGCTGCAGGGACTTTTGAACACGGGTTATCGCGTGGTGATCGCTGCCGACGGCGCAGGCTCGGCCGCCCGGATGACTGCCTCGTTGGGTGATGCAGGCGTGGGTCTCACGCTGCACGACGCGGAGGATTCCTCGACCGACCTGACCAGAGCCGGTGGCCACGTGGTCGTCGCCTCGCTCGATCGAGGTGTGGTTCTGCCCGAGATCAAGCTGGCGGTGCTGGCCGAGAGCGACGTCACCGGACGGCGGCGCTCGCATCGGGCCGCACGCACTCGACCCAAGCGAGAGTCGGCGGGCTTCTTCGACACCCTCCAGGCCGGTGACCACGTCGTGCACGCTCAACACGGGGTGGCCCGTTACGGGGGCATGGTCAAGCGCAACATCGGCGGCGTCGACCGTGACTACCTGTTGTTGGAGTACCGGGGCAACGACAAGCTCTACGTTCCCTCCGATCAGATCGACGCCGTGCGGCCCTATACCGGTGGCGAGACCCCCAGCCTTCACCGACTGGGTGGTTCCGAATGGCAGAAGGTGTCGAGTCGGGCCCGCTCGGAGGCCCAGAAGATCGCGCAGGAGCTGGTGGTGCTGTACCAGAAGCGGGTGCACAGCCCCGGACATGCGTTCGCCCCTGACACCCCTTGGCAAAAGGAGATGGAGGACGCCTTTCCCTATCAGGAGACTCCCGATCAATTGGCCGCCATCGCCGACGTCAAGGCCGACATGGAGGAGCCGGTCCCGATGGACCGTCTGGTCTGTGGTGACGTCGGCTTCGGAAAGACCGAGGTGGCCCTGCGGGCGGCGTTCAAGGCGATTCAGGACGGCAGGCAGGTGGCGGTGCTCGTGCCCACGACGCTCCTGGCCCAACAGCACGGTCAGACGTTCGCCGATCGTTTCGCCGGCTACCCCGTTCGCGTCGAGGTGCTCAGTCGCTTCCTCACGAATGTGCAGGCCCGCAAGGTCGTCGAGGGCGCCGCCGACGGATCGGTGGACCTGGTGATCGGGACCCACCGCCTCTTGAGCGGCGACATCTCGTTCAAGCGTCTGGGACTGCTGATCGTCGACGAGGAGCAGCGATTCGGTGTGACCCACAAGGAGACCATCAAGCAGTTGAAGGCCGATGTCGACGTGTTGACCCTCACGGCAACGCCGATACCCCGCACCCTGGAGATGAGCCTGACCGGCATTCGCGACCTCTCCCTCTTGAACACGCCCCCCGCCGACCGACAACCCATCCTCACCTACGTGGGTGAGCACGACGAGCGGGCCATCGCCGAGGCTCTGCGTCGCGAGCTGTTGCGGGAGGGCCAGGTGTTCTTCGTGCACAACCGGGTGAAGGACATCGAGGAGGTGGCGGCACGGCTGAGGGAGATGGTGCCCGAGGCCCGCATCTGCGTGGCGCACGGCCAGATGGATGAGGGCACCCTCGAGCAGGTGGTCATCGACTTCTGGGAGGGCCGTTACGACGTGCTGGTGTGCACCACCATCATCGAGTCGGGCATCGACATGCCCACGGTCAACACGTTGGTGGTCGACCGGGCGGATCGTCTCGGGTTGGGCCAGCTCCACCAACTCCGAGGTCGCGTCGGTCGAGCGGGGAGTCGAGCCTATGCCTACCTGTTCCATCCACCGGATCAGGCGCTCTCCGACGAGGCCTACGAACGTCTCAAGACCATCGGAGAGGCGACCGAGCTCGGGTCGGGCTTTCGCATCGCGATGCGCGATCTGGAGATTCGTGGCGCCGGCAACCTCCTGGGTGAGAGCCAGACCGGCCACATCGGCGCCGTCGGCTACGACCTGTACATGCAGATGGTCAGCGAAGCGGTGTCCGAGCTCAAGGGTGAACCGGCCAAGGTGGCAGCAGAGGTCAAGCTGGAGCTGCCGCTCGACGCATTCCTTCCCACGGACTACGTCTCGAGGGAGGAGCAGCGTCTCGAGGCCTACCGCCGCCTGGCGACCGTGACCACGTTGGCCGAGGTGTCCGACATCGCCGCGGAGTGGGAGGACCGATACGGGCCGGTGCCGCCGGCCGCGGAGGCGCTGCTTGCGGTTGCCCGGCTGCGGGCCGAGTGCCATCGCACAGGTGTCCGAGAGATCACCGTCACACCCAATCGCACGTCACCGGGTTATCTCGCCCGCCTCTCGCCGTTGGTCCTGCGGGCCAGTTCCGCCGTTCGACTGCGCCGCCTCGCGAAGGATGCCCGCTGGATGGAGGAAGCCGCACAGCTGGTCATGCCACTGCGAAAAAGTGATGACGTACCCAAGGTGCTCGGCGATCTGTTGGGCGAGCTGGTCCCTGTCGACCCCGAATCTGTAGCATCCTGAACCCGTGAACCTCTTGCGCGCAAAATCGGTCGTTGCCGCTGCCCTTGTCGCTGTCGTGGCGCTCGGAGGATGCAGCATCCTGTCCAACTCGCCCGCCGCCACCGTCAATGGCGCCAAGATCAGCGACGGGTCGTTGCAGGACGAGCTGTCTGCCATTCGCGACAACAAGACCTACCGAGATCTCGTCGAACAGGGCATGCAGGCCGCCCAGGCGGGCGAGGCGCCCGGTACGTTCGACACGACGTTCATCGCCCGGCTCCTGACCCAGCGGGTGTACTACGAGCTCATCGAGGGCGAGCTGGCTCGCCGCAAGGCCAAGATCGTCGACGCCGAGCTCACCGCGGTGCGCTCGGTGGTGATCGAGCAGGTCGGGGGCAAGAAGGTCTTCGAATCGTTCTCGGACGGGTATCAGGATCAGCTGGTTCGTCAGCGGGCGCTCTTCAAGAAGCTGAACGATGTGTTCGCTGAGGACGTGTTGAAGGAAGAGGTCGGCAAGGGAGGCCCCGAGGCCTACTTCAAGGCGCATGCCGACGAGTTCGTGCAGGGCTGTGCGAGCCACATCCTCGTCAGCTCCCAGGACAAGGGACTCGAGGCGGCGAGGGCCGAGGCAGCTGCGCTGAAGGCCCGGCTCGACAAGGGAGCCGATTTTGCCACCCTGGCCAAGGAATCGTCCTCCGACACCGGTTCGGCCCAACAAGGCGGTGACCTCGGCTGTGTCGGCAAGGGCAAGTTCGTGCCCGAGTTCGAGGAGGCGCTGTTCTCGTTGCCGATCGGGCAGGTGAGCGATCCGATTCAGACACAGTTCGGTTTTCATCTGATCCTCGTCCGGGAGCGCAAGACGCCGACCTACGAGGAGGCCAAGACCGACGTGGCAGCGGTGATCAACGGCCTGTCTTCGCGGAAGCTCGAGAAGTTCCTGGTGACCGCATCGGGCAGCGCGAAGGTCAGCGTCGACAAGCGCTACGGCGCGTGGGAGATCCAGAAGGGCGCGACCGACGGCACCCCTGACGGGGTCGGCATCGTTGTGCCGCCGAAGGGTCCCACCACCACCACAACCACGGCCAAGACGGGGGCGGGCAGCCTTCCCTCCGGAGCGCCCGATGCCGGGCCCACCGAGACCCCCACTCCCGCCGCTCCGTGATCGATCGATCGAGTCGCCGCGCCATGCGTTGGGACTCCGGCCGATCCGCCCGGCCCCAACGTTGAGCAGACCCCGCGTCACGGTGGTCGGGTTGGGTCCCGGTGGGCCCGATCTGGTGACGGCCGCCGCACTGACCGCCATCGAAGGGGCGTCGGCGTCGTATGTCCGCACGACCCGTCATCCAGCGGCGTCCGTCATGGCAGAGGCAACGAGCTTCGACGCGCTCTACGAACAGGCCACGACGCTGGAGGAGGTCTATGCGGGGATCGTGGATGCGTTGATCGCCGCCGCGCTCGATGTGGGCGAGGTGACCTACGCCGTCCCGGGCTCGCCCCGGGTGGCCGAGCGCAGTGTCGACCTGTTGGTTGCCGACAGCCGGGTGATCGAGGGTCAGGTGGAGGTGGTGGTCATCCCCGCGTTGTCGTTTCTCGACCTGGCATGGGTGCGCCTGGGTGTGGACCCGCTCGTCGAGGGCGTCCGGGTGGTCGACGGCCATCGCTTCGCGGTGCAGGCAGCGGGGGAGCGGGGGCCGCTGTTGGTGGCCCAGTGCGACAGCCCGGTGGTGTTGTCGGACGTGAAGCTTGCCGTTGGTGACGCGACACCCGAGACCGTCTGGGTGCTGCGTCGGCTCGGTTTGGACGACGAGTCGGTCACGGAGATCGCCTGGGAAGACCTGGACCGGGTCATCGAGCCCGATCATCTCACGTCGCTCTGGATTCCCCGGCTCGCGGCGCCGGTGGCGGCCGAGGTCGTCGATCTCGTCGAGTTGGTCCGCACGTTGCGCGAGCAGTGTCCCTGGGATCGTGAACAGACTCATGCGAGCCTGACGAGGTATCTCCTCGAGGAGACCTACGAGCTGTTGGAGGCCATCGAGGAGCTCGATGAGGCAAGCGGCGACGGTTACGAGCATCTCGAGGAGGAGCTCGGCGACGTGCTCTTCCAGGTGCTCTTCCACGCAACGCTCGGCGCCGAGGCGGGCCGGTTCACGTTGGCCGATGTCGCACGAACCGTCAACGAGAAGTTGACCCGCCGCCACCCTCATGTCTTCGCGGGGCTGGAGGTGTCGGGCACCGACGAGATCGCACTGAATTGGGAACAGATCAAGCGGGAGGAAAAGGGCCGGGTCGGCATCATGGACGGCATTCCGGGAAACCTCCCCTCCCTGCTCTACGCCCACAAGGTGCAGCGCAAGGCCCTTGCCGTCGGCCGGGAAGCGGAGGCGCCCACATCGCTGGACATGGCGTCACTGGTGGACGACGATGCGATCGGTGATGCGCTGTTCGCGCTCGTGGCCGCCGCACGCGTCGCAAAGGTCGACCCCGAGGCGGCGTTGCGGGCATCGGCCGCCCGGTTCCGAGCACAGGTCGAGCAGGATGAGCAGGCCGGCCAGGCCGAGCGCCACCGGTAACACTTTCAACACCAGCCACAATCGGTAACATGAACAACATCCGCCACCCGTCACGTCGAGGAGCAGTTTCGTGAGCACGATCGAGCACATCGTTGGCAGAGAGGTTCTCGACTCTCGGGGAAATCCGACCGTCGAGGTCGAGGTCGTGCTCATCTCGGGAGCCCAGGGGCGAGCGATCGTGCCCTCCGGTGCCTCGACAGGTCAGTTCGAGGCCGTCGAGCTCCGTGACGGC